>NZ_JBHXNP010000014.1:0-111335 GCF_042719495.1 Streptomyces sp. NPDC058525 | reverse complement strand
GTCGCGATCGGCACCCACTGGGCCTTCCTCGTCTGCGCCGCCATCGCCGTCCTCGGCTTCCTCGCCGCCCTCTTCATCAAGGAAGTCCCCCTCCGAAGCACCAACCCCACCCCGGCGGACAGCGACACGAACGCGGACAAGGCCACCCCGGCCCTCCAGGACTCAACCGCCCACTGACCAACCCGGCCCCCCGGCCCCCCCCGGCCCCCCCCCGGCCCCCCGGCACCCCGGCCCCGAAGGACGAACCAGTCCTCCGGGGCCGGGCCGTTGCCGTGCCGCATGCCGCATGCCGCAGGCCGCATTCAGGAATTGGGCCCGCCTACCTGATCACGTAGTGGTCGTGCGGAACGGCGCGGCTCCAGACACCTTCGAAAGCCTCCGCGCAGAGTTTCGCCGCGGCCGGGTCCTCGCTCATCTCGCCGCCGGCGGACGAGCCGTCGCCGGTGAAGTGGTTCCAGCGGATCAGGCGGCCGTCGACGAGCCAGAAGTCGGTGCCGGGGAGGGCGAGGTCGCGGGCCTGCCTCCGAGCCAGCCAGCGCACGTCTTCGCCGGCCGCGACGTTCGTGAACGTTCCGTCGTACAGGAAACGGGTGTACTCGCTCACCGGCTCAGAGACGATCCGGGCCCGTCGCACGCTGACACCGCGGGCGACGGTGGCCGAGACGAGGTCGAGCCAGGGCCGCCACCATGAGGCCCGGTCGGCGGGGTCATGGCGGTGTCCGGCACGCCATTCGGCGAACGGTCCGGTCTCGTAGTCGACGGCATAGGCGTCGCGCATCTCGAGATGAACGACGGTGCGTTGCGCGGAGCCCAGCAGCTCAGGCCAGGTGGGGACGCTCAAGGGCATCGCAGGCCCCTCCCTCATGACGGCCACCGTCAGGCGGACTCGATGTTGGCGGCGGCCGTGGTGATTTCGCGGCCGGACGGGATACGGATGTACGCGAGCTCCACCCAGTGTTCGAGGCCGGTCGACGAGACGTTCTCGTTGACGACGGCCATCAGCTCGCCCTCGGCGCCCGAGGCGATGTCGCGGACGCGCGTGCGGAGCAGCCGGTGCGGTACGTACGCGTAGCGCTCACTCATCGGACTGGGCCGGCGCCGTCGCGGATAACCGCTCGAAGCCGGCCAGGGCGCGGTCGAGGAGCTCGGCACTGGGCTCCCGCATCGCGGTGAGAGCGCCGTCCGGGCTGTCGGGTGTGTCGAGGCTCAGTACGTTACGGGGGGTCGGGCTTGTCACGGGATGCTCCCTACCGTCGTCAGCGGGTGTTGAGACCAGCCTGACCACTTCCCGGGGGCACAGCGCTCACAGATCTGTGAGCGCTACAGGCCCACCCACCGGGCCAGCCCGCCCAAGCCGTCGGGCGCCCGCCGCGACATGTGCACCAGACCTCGGATCGTGGCTCGGGTGCCCGGTAGGTGCCGTGTCTGCTCCGGCGCCACCTTTCGAGCACCCGCCAGGTACTTCAGCGACGCCTTCGCGGACCCCGCCTCCATCTCCACGAGGGCGCGGTCAACCAGGTAGCGGGCGCGCCGGGACGTCAGGGTCGACGCCGGAAGCGTCAGCGCGCGGGCCTGGCCGAGGGCGGTGTCGAAGTCGCCCATGGTGATCGACGCGCCGAGCTCGTGCAGATGCACGTTGGTCCGCCCGAAGCTGAGCCAGTGCACGTCGCCGGCCTCGCCACCCACACGGTCCGCCAGGTCGCGTGCCGCAGCGAGATGGGACTCGACGGCGCTCGCGTCCCCGTCCTTCGCGGCCACCGTGGCGAGGCCCAGGTGAAGTTGACCGCTCACCGCGAGCGCTTCACGGCCGGTTCCGCCGGCGAGCAGGCTCTGTCCCGACAGGATCAGCGGTCGGCTCGTGGCACAGCGCCACAGGGTTGCCCGTTTGTACCGCTGCACCGCCTCGATGCACGGATCCGACGCCCGGCCGGCCGCCCAGCCCATTCGGTCCAGCGCCACTCGGGCGAGGTCCGGGTGGTCCAGTTTCAGCGCCACGTCGTGTGCGGTGCGGTATGAGGAGGCCAGAGCACGCCACGTCTCCGTGGAAGGGGTCGTCGACACGGTGTGCGTCAGTTCCACCACCAGGGACGGGAGCGCTGTGGCCACGGCATGCAGGCGAGTGGCACGAACCTGTCGGCACAGGAAGTCTGCTGCGGCGATCAGCTCGTGCTCGGGCCGGACGAGTGCGAGGTCGGGGTTGGGTCCGAGGTCGAACCGGTCGAGAGCTTCCCGAACGGGGGCCACCAGCGCGACCAGCCGGTCAGCGGGAACTGAGGCCATCGCGGGGGATCCGGTCAGCTTGGACGTGTCCACCCGGAGCGCTTGGGCGACCGCTGCCACGAAACCGGGCGTGGCAGGGCGCGCGCCGCACTCGACCTGGTTCAGGAGACTCAGGCTGTACGGGATCTTCTCGGCCAGCTCGCGTTGCGTCAGTCTCCTGAGGCGCCGCTGTTCGCGAATCCGGGAACCCGTGTGGCCGTCGTCAGGTAGAGGCATGCTCGTCTCCGTCCAGGGCTCGTCATCGAGGACGTTACCCGCGTGGCCGCCGCCCCATCGCCGATCACCCTGACTCCTCGTGCACGGGCGGTGGTTGCGTAGGGTCGGGTGCTATGACGACGAGGACCCTCCACCTGCTCTGCTCGGCCGCCCCGCCCGTCTTCGAGATCGCCGGCGTGGTGGAAGAGGCGCAGCGTCGGGGGTGGGACGTGTGCCTCGGGCTGACGCCGACCGCCGCGGAGTGGCTCGACGAGAGCCTGCCCGGCCTGGCCGCACTGACGGGTCATCCGGTGAGGACCCGCTACAGGCGGCCCGGGCAACCTGATGTGTGGCCGACGGCGGACGCGGTTCTCGTCGCTCCGGCGACCACGAACACGATCAACCGGTGGGCGCTGGGCATCACCGACACATGGCTCGTCGGGGTCGTCGCCGAGGGCCTCGGCAAGGGCATTCCGATGGTGGCGATGCCGTGCGTCAACTCGGCGTACGCCCAGCATCCGCAGCTTCCACTGTCGCTGGAGACCCTTCGCAGCGCCGGCGTCCGGGTGCTGTACGGGCCCGGTGGCTTCGAGCCGAACGCGCCCGGTGAGAAGCGGCCGTACCCGTGGCAGCTGGCGCTGGACGCGGTGGACGCCCTCGGGACGTAGCGGGATGTACGGACTCAGCACGACGCCCCCTCTCGCCCGGAGGCGGGAGGGGGCGTTTTCGTGTGCGGGGTCAGGGGCGGGGGCCGTTGGAGGGCGGCGTCGCCACCGTGGTCACGGTGTGAGGCCCGGCTGGGCCGACGGGACCGGGAGTTGGTCCGGGGCCGGCTTGGCGTCCGATGGCTTCGGGTCGGGCGGGGATGACGCGAGGGCTGCTCGGGCCGACAGGAGGGCCGGGCCGCACAGGGCGAGGGCCAGGAAGATGCCGCCGCCCGCGATGACGAAGACCAGGCGGGGGTTGCCGTCGGGGTTCATCAGGCTGCCGGCCAGGTAGCCGGCCGTGCTGCCGAAGAAGGCGGCGGAGGACAGCGTGCCGCCGACCCGGCCCAGTACCTCGGTGGGCACGGCCTTCTGCAGCAGGGTTTCCTCGCCGACGTTGGCCACGCCGTTGCCGAGACCCGCGATCAGCTGCATGGCGATCGCCGCGAACAGCACCGGAGCGGCGGCCGTCAGCAGCAGGCCGAGGCCCGTGAAGAACCAGCCCGCGAGCAGCACCCACACCGGCGAGCGGCTCTCGGCCGCGCGGACCAGCCACAGCGAGGCGGCGACCATCGCGACGCCGAAGGACGCGGACAGTACGCCGTACCCGGTCTCGCCGGTGTTCAGCGAGTGCTCGGCGAGGAAGACCAGCGCCAGGTTGTCCAGGGAGCCGAAGAACAGGCCGAGCAGGAGCAGCAGCACGATCGCGCGGGACACCCGGTGGTGGCGTACGAACTTCAGGCCCTCGACGGTGTCGCCCAGCAGGGTCCGGCGTTCGCCGGTGCGCAGCGGCTCCAGCGCCGGGATGCGCGTCAGCAGCAGGGCCGATACGACGAAGGTGCCCGCGTTGATCGCGAGCGCCCCGTACGCGCTGCCCCAGGCGGTGAACAGGCCGCCGAGGATCGGGCCGAGCGCGGCCTGGAGGTTGAAGGCTGTGCCCATCCACGCGTTGGCGGGCATCAGGTCCGCCTCGTCGACCAGGCGGGGGACCACCGTACGGCCGGCCGCGGAGAACACGGTGGACGCGGAGGCGGCCACCACGACCAGCGGCACCAGCAGGGCCAGGTCCGGGCGGGCCAGCACGATGATGCCGAAGACCGCGGCCTGCACCAGCTCGGCGGCGATCAGCAGGCGCCGCACGCCCATCCGGTCCGCGAGCGCACCGGCCAGCGGTCCGAAGAACCGCGGCACGGACTCGGCCAGGAGGATCAGCGAGACGGCGGTGCCGGCGTGCTCGCCGCGGCTCACCAGCAGGACGAGGGCCACCATGGCCGCACCGTCGCCGATCAGCGAGACCGAGCGCGCCAGCCAGAACTGGCGGAACAGCCGGTGGCGTCGGATCAGATTGGGTTCTGCGGCCAAGGCCTTGGTCCTTTCAAGGGGTGAAGGTGTCCGCCCGCGCGTTCCGCCCGGCGGTTGCGCCCGCGGACCGGGTCAGACCACGGCCCGGCCGTGCTCGCCGCGCCGGGATCCGGCGCTGCGCCGCAGGTCCGCGGTGAGGTTGATGCGCTTGAGCCAGCGGTCGGTGCCGTCGTAGCGGGCCGCGAACGGCCGGCGCCCGTGCACCGCGCGCTTGTTGTCGATGACGAAGAGGTCGCCGTTGCCGATCGTCACGTCGGTCAGCTTCGCCTCGATCGCGGCCAGCAGCGCGCTCTGCGCCTCGGCGGCCTGCGGGTCGAGCGGGTTGCTGTGCATGAACGGCGGGTCGACGCGCAGCCACGGGGCGGCGGGGTCGCCGTCCAGCAGGGCGATCGGCTCGGGCCGGTTCGCCATGGTGTCGATACGGCGGAACTGCTCGCCCTCGGTCGCCTCGGTGGCGTCGGCGGCGCCGGTGGCCTGGTTGAAGCTCTTGGTGTGCGACTGGTCCGGCAGGATCGCGAAGCGCTTCTCGAACAGGACCGTGCGGTGCTCGTCGGAGAGCTCGATGTCCTGCATGGCCGCGAAGGTCGTGGCGACGGCGTCGTGGTTGCGCAGGCCCATCAGCATCATCCAGTCCGCGCGGTGCGGGTGGAAGGCGTCCTCGGTGTGCCAGTCGAGCGTGGCCGTGGAGCCGGAGCCGAGCTGGTCGAACTCGTGCCCGGGGACCGGGTAGAGGTCGAGGATCAGCCGTCCGCGCTGCTGGCTGCTGAAGGAGAAGGGCTCGCCGAGCAGGGAGCCGATCAGCCGCAGCACGGCGTCGGCGTGCCGCAGTTCGGGGCGGTCGGGGCGCTCCTGGTAGCGCGTGGGGGTGGCCCCCAGCGCGTTCTCGTCGATGAGCAGCCCGCTGAGCAGGAATCCCGCGTGCGGGGTCCCGGCCAGGCGGAAGTCGGTCATCACCCGGCGCAGCGAGCGCGGCAGGTCGTGGGACATCAGGGCGGCGAGCTGGAGGGAGCGGCGGGCGTCGAGGTCCGCGGAGTCCCGCGCGTACTCGTGCGCGAGCGCGGCCACCCGGTGGCTTTCGTCGGGCAGGAGTTCGATGCGCGGGACGCCCGGTCCCGGCTGTGACACCGCGGCGGACGCCGCGGCAGGCGGTGCGATGGTGTGCATGGTGGCTCCTCAGGAGACGCGAGGTTGCCGCAGCCTCTCAGGGCCCACTCGATTCGCACTCGAAACGGCCCGTACGGCCGCCGGGCCGAGCCGCTCTACACCATGTTCCGGCCCCCGGCACCCGCTCTGGCCTGGATCTCTTGCGCTCTTCAAGCGGTCCTGTAGCCGAGCCGGTTGTGCTTCATCCCAGAACGCAACGGTCCCCCCGCCGGGACCGCGGCGACACGAGAACCCGATACGGGGACTCGACAGGGAACCCCGACACGGGAACACGGCACGGGAAGAGGTGAGCGAAGCATGAGCACGACGGTCACGGTCAACGCGGCGAAGCGCAGGATCTACGTATCCGCCTTCAGCCGGTCCGCCTACCTCCCCGCCGTCTGGGGCGCCCTGCGCTCCTACGCCGACACCCAGCCCGACCTCGTCGAGGCCTACACCTTCGAGCAGCCGTTCTTCCTGCCCGAGCAGGCCAAGGACCCGGTCTCGCTGATGGAGGACCCGGCGGTCTTCGCGATGTCCTGCTACCTGTGGAACTTCAACAAGAACATGGCGGCCTGCCGGGCCGTGAAGGAGCGCTTCCCCGACGCGGTCACCGTGGTCGGCGGCCCCCACGTGCCGGACAACGCCACCGAGTTCCTGGCGAAGCACCCCTACATCGACTTCGCCATCCACAAGGAGGGCGAGGCGCCCTTCTCCGAACTGCTGCGGGCGCTGCTCCACGACGAGCCCGACTTCGCCTCGGTCCCCTCGCTCAGCTACCGGGACCAGGACGGCAAGGTCCGCCGCAACCCGCTCGGCGGGCAGCTGCCCCGCGAGATCGACGTGCCCAGCCCCTGGCTCACCGGCCTGATGGACCCCTCCTTCGAGGCGGCCCGGGCGGCCGGCTACCAGCCGACCGTGCTGTGGGAGACCAACCGCGGCTGCCCCTACAGCTGCACCTTCTGCGACTGGGGCTCCGCGAACCAGTCGAAGATCCGCAAGTTCGACGAGGACCGGCTGCACGCCGAGATCGACTACTTCACCGAGCAGAACGTCTCGGCGATCCTGTGCGCCGACGCCAACTTCGGCATCCTCCCGCGTGACGTCGGCCTCGCCGAGCACCTCGTGCGCAACAAGCAGGAGAGCGGCTACCCGGGCAAGTTCGTCACGAGCTACGCCAAGAACGCCAACGACCGGATCGTCCAGATCAGTTCGATGTTCGCGCTCAACGGCATGTCGAACGGCACCATCCTCGCGATGCAGAGCGGCACCCAGGACGTGCTGGAGCAGGTCAAACGCTCCAACATGCCGGCCAAGAACTACGAGAAGCTCGCCGCCGCCTTCCGCGAGCGCGGCGTCGAGGCCTACACCGAGGTCATCGTCGGCCTGCCGAACGAGACCCCCGAGACCTTCGCCCGCGGCTTGTGCCGGATGCTCGAGATGGGCATCCACGACGACATCATGATCTACGAGTGCGTCCTGCTGCCGAACGCCGAGATGGGCAGCGCCGCCCATCGCGAGAAGTACGAGCTGGACACCATCACCCGCACCTACCTCCCGGACGACGTGGAAGAGGTCGAGGTCGTCGTCGGGCACTCCACGATGAGCCGCGCGGACTGGGTGCGCATGTACCTGTTCGGCGCCGTCCTGCAGGCCCTGCACAACCGCGGCATCACCCGGCAGCTCGCCACCTACCTGCACACCGAGGGAATCCTCGGCTACGAGGACTTCTACCGCTCGCTGGCCGACGCCGCGCTCGCCGACACCTCCACCGTCCTCGGCGAGGCCGTCGACCGGGCCCGCGCACTGCTCTGGGAGTACATCGAGTCGCCCACCGTCCCCAACGAGGGCAAGGTGGCCTCCCAGCCGGACATGATGGAGCGCCTCGCCCGCTGGGTGCCGGACAAGGAGTCCTGGCTCATCTACGAATGGTGTTGGGCGTACGTGCAGAACGAGCTGGACCGGTTCTACGGAGAACTGCGCGGCCAACTCGAAGGCGCCGGCGTGAAGATCGACGAACGCCTCGAGGAGCTGCTGCGCTACCAGCGCGCCTCGGTGTTCACCGTCGCCGAGTCGGGCACCAGCCGCGTCGAACTCTTCTCACACGACTGGACCGGCTACTTCCGCTCGCCCGCCGACGGGCTCCACCCCGGCGTGCACGTCACCAGCTTCGAACCTCCGGCCGGGAGGATGCGCTGATGAACACGAGCCTGGCGGCGCGCGTTCTGGACCGCGCCGCACGAGAACCGGACCGCACCGCGGTCGAACTCCCACGGACCCCCGGATCCCCGGGATCCCCGGGACAGAGCCTGACCTACGGCGCCCTGGCCGGCGCCGCCCGGGACCTGGCCGCCGAGCTGCACCGGCGCGGCGCCCGCCCCGGCGACACGGTCGCGCTGGTCGCCGCGAGCGTGCCCGAACTGGTCGTCGCCCTGCTGGCCACCGCCGGCGCCGGACTGGTGTGCGCGCCGCTCGACGACGCGCAGCCGCCCGCCCGGATCCGCAGCGCCATGCGGGTGGCCGGCGCCGGGATCGCCCTGGTCGCCAGCCCCGAGAGGGCCTCGTACTGGCTCGCGGAACTGGGGGAGCAGGCCGTCGACGTCGGCTCCGCAGCACCCCGCGGCGACGCGGGGCAGCCGCCCGGCTTCCCCGTACCGGTGGCCGCACAGGATCCCGCCTACCTGCTCTTCACCTCCGGCTCCACCGGAGTGCCCAAGGGCGTACGGGTCGCGCACGGCCCCTTCGCCCGGCACTGCGAGGTGGCCGCCGAGGCCTACGGACTCACCCCCGGCAGCGTCACGCTCCAGTTCGCCTCGCCCGGCTTCGACGTCGCGCTCGAGGAGATCTGGCCGACCCTGCTCTCCGGCGGACGGGTCGTGCTGCGCGGCGGCGGCCTGTGGTCGCTGCCCGAACTGCTCGACGTCACCGCCGCCCACGGCATCACCATGTGGCAGCTGCCCACCGCCTACTGGACCCTGCTGGGCGCCGAGGCCGCCGTCCGCGGCGACCTGCGCCCGCCGCCCTCGCTCGGCACCGTGCTGATCGGCGGGGAGGCCGCCACCACGGCCGCCGCCCGCCGCTGGCTCGGCTCGCCGATGGGCGCGGTCCGGCTGCTCAACGCCTACGGACCCACCGAGGGCGTGGTCACCTCCACGCTGTACGAGGTGCCGCGCGAGGCCGGGGCCCTGCCGCCCGGGGAGATCCTGCCCATCGGCCGGCCGCTGGCCGGACGGGGGTGCCTGGTCCTGGACGGGGAGCTGGAGCCCGTGCCGCCCGGCGGCACCGGTGAACTGTTCGTCACCGGGCCCTGCCTGGCCGACGGCTACGCGGGGGACGGGGCGGCGACCGGCCGCGCCTTCCCCACCCTGCCCGACGGCCGCCGGGCCTTCCGTACCGGGGACCTCGTCACCGAGTCCGCCGACGGGGTGCTCGTCTACCACGGGCGCCGGGACCGGCAGTTGAAGATCTCCGGCGTACGCGTCGAGCCGGGCGAGGTCGAGGCCGCGCTCGCCGACTGCGCGGGGGTCACGGCCGCCGCCGTCACCGTCGCCGGCGAGGGGGACCGCAGCCGCCTGGTGGCCCACGTGGTGCTGGCCGAACCGCCCGGCGACCCGGCGCGCCGCGCCGGCGACCTGCGCGGCGAGCTCGCCGGCCTGCTGCCCGCGGCCATGGTGCCGGCCCGCGTCGAGTTCCACGACCGGCTGCCGCGCACGGTCAACGACAAGGTCGACCACCACGCCCTGGCCGGCCCGCGCCCGTACCGAGAGGGAGGAGAGCCGGTGACCACCGCAGCCACGGCCGCCACGCCACCCGCGGCGAGCACACCGCCCGCGGCGACCGCACCACCCGCGGCAACCACGCCACCCCCGGCGACCACGCCACCCCCGGCCGCCGCGCCGCCCGCCGCGCCCAGCGCGGGCGCCCCGGTACGGGAGTTCGCACAGACTTTGGCCCAGGCGGAACTCGCCGACGCCGCCCGGGAGCTCGCCGCACTCGCGGACGCCCTGGACACCGCCACCGCCGTGCCCGAGCGGCCCGTGCCCGTACCGGGCTGGGTCGAGGTCACCGGCGAGGGCGAGGACGCGGCCGTCTCGATGGTGCCCGCCGGGGTCTCCCGACTGTACGAGGAGCTGTGCCGCATCGCGGACCCCGTGCGGCTGCGCGCCGCCGTGGTGCTCCTCCTCAACCTGAGCGTCCGCCTCCAGCAGGTACCCGGCGGCGCACAGGCCGCGGCCGCGGTCATGCAGTGCGGGGCGGAACTCGCCCCGGTGCTGGAGGCCGTCAACGGCGGCGCCCCGCCCCTGGTGGGACGCGCCGCGCTCCAGCTCACCGTCGAGGACGAGCAGGTGCTGCTCGCCGACGAGCAGGCGCGCTGGATCACCGCAGAGCTGGACCGGCTCCCGCCCGGCCCGCGCCGCCGGTCCGTCCTCGGACTCGCCGCGCTGGCCGAGCAGTTGGAGGCCGACCCGGACGCCACGCGGGCCGCTCTGGCCCTGCGCACCGTCGCGGCGGACGCCGCCCGCGCCCTGGAGGAGGAGATCCGATGATCACCAGCCAGACGCTCGGGACCACGCTCTATCCCGTCAGCATCGGCGGCCACCTCGTGGAGGCCGCCGTGGAACTCGCCCGAGGAGCGGCGGCCCGGCTCGGCGCCGGGCTCGACCTGGAACGGCTGCGCGCACACGGTGACGCCGCGGCCGCCCTCCTCCGCCTCACGGCAGCGGAACAACCCGCTCCGTGACCCACAGACGCCGGACCCCGCACAAGGCGGGATCCGGAGCTCCACCAGAACACGACTAGGAGTCGACATGACCAAGAACAACATGGACCAGCAGTCCGCCATCGAGCAGTCCGCCCAGGCCGGCAGCGAGTCCGCCGCCACCCCGGAGAAGGCGTCGATCAGCTCCCGCATCAGCAAGTACGGGAAGTACGACCGCCTCGAGGGCTGAGTTCAAGTCGTGTTCCGGGGTGCGAGTGCAGGCACTCGCACCCCGGCACGCCTTTACATGGAGGTTTCCTTGAGCACCGCACAGCCCGTACCGATCAGCCCGGAGCAGTTCCGCAAGGTGTTCGGGGGTGACCTCGGAGACGTCTTCCTCCTGGTCACGTCGCCGGGCGTGCGCAGCGCCCTCACCGTCGAGAACAGCGCCATCCCGGTTCAGGAGTACAACTGGACCGGCCCCGATTCCCGCGCGGGCCTGATCGCCGAGATGGCCGCCATCCGCGCCTCCGGCCGCCGCGCCTCCGTCCTGTGGATCGCCGACGACGAGTTCGTCCACTTCGAGGACGAGGACCTCGTGGGCATGGCCATGGGAGCCTTCTCCAGCTTCTCCGTGCCCTTCTCCGTCGAGAGCCTGCGCAACAACATCCGCGTCGTGGCCGAAGTCGACTACGAGCGCGAGCTCGGCATCGAGGAGGAGTTCCTGACCCTCCTGGACCAGGCCGACGACATGCTCTTCCTCGGCCGCGAGTTCGGCACCGAGGCCGTCTTCCAGCACCAGCTCTCCGAGCACTGGTTCTCGCTGCACGGCCCGCTCCTGCCCGGACAGCAGGTCGTCCTGCCGACCGGTGAGCTCAGCTCGCTCGTCAACGCCTCGGGAGAGTTCGAGCTCCACACCCACTTCACGCTGAACGGCGAGATCACCCTCCAGGGCGCGCCCATCGTCCACCGCGGCGGCCACGAGACCAGCCTCGCCGAGACGGAGCAGGTCTACCGCGACCTCTCCTCCATGGCCGACCAGCCGGCGATCATCACGCTGGCCGAGGGCCGCATCACCGCCGTCCGCCCGGCCGTCGCCGGCCGCGGCGAGTTCGCCGCCAACCTCGAGAAGCTGCTGGCGAAGGACGACCGCTACGCCAAGGTGCACGAGATCGGCTTCGGCACCAACACCAGCTGCGCCCCGCTGCTCCCCGGCAACCACTTCGCCAACGAGCGGCACCCCGGCGTCCACCTGGGCCTGGGCCTGGGCACGTTCACGCAGTACCACATCGACCTGATGAGCACCGCCATCGACGTGGTGATGCGGGGGGTCGAGGGCAAGGACGTCGCGCTCTTCCAGGCCCTGCGGGTGCTCCCGGAGCGGATCACCGCCGGGGTCTGATCCCCCCGGCTGTTCAGCCCGACGAGAGAGTGTGCCCGGCCGCTTCCAGAGCGGTCCGGGCGCGCTCGTACTTCTCGGCCGGTACGAGTACGAGATCCGCGTCGAACGTCGACGCGGCGAACACGCCGATCCCGGCCCCCGCCAGCGGCACGAGCAGGCCCGCCAGCATGCCGGGCAGGTCCAGGTGGTGGGCGTCGGCCCCGTACAGCCCGCGCCAGGGACCGCTGACGGACCCGGCGCCGGCCGGCAGGCGCCCGGCGCACACCACGGTGAGCCCGTCCCGGGCCCGGGTGACCGAGGACCACGGCTCGGCCGGCAGCGGGGGCACGGCGGCATCCGGGGGCAGTCGGTGCACCCACAACTGGTCAGGGAGGACGTAGAGGTGCTGCGGAACGATGGTGACGGAGAGTTCGGCCATGGGGACGACCCTAAGGGGGGTCGTGCCGCCGAACAGGCCGGATACTGGCTCCCGCGGCTGACCGGTGCCTGCCTCGAACCGCTCCTCGAACCCGAAGCCACCCCGGCCGCCGCCGTCGGAGGGCCCGCCGCGGTCGCCCCCGAAGCCGCCGCCGCCCTGCACGCGATGACCGGCGGCGCCCCCGAGGGCCTGCTGCTGCTCGCCGTCGCCGCCACCCGGATCGCCCTGGCCGGGCTCACCGGGCGCGCGGGCCTCACCGGACCCGCCGGCCAGGCCGCACCGGGGCGCGTCCCCGTGGTCGTACCGGCCTTCGGCCCGGCCGCCGGAGCCGGCGCCGCTTCCGGTCCGGGTGCCGGATCCGCCGCCCCGCAGCCCGAGTTCGCGCTGCTGGCCGCGCTGGACCCGGCCGCGCCCGCGACCGCCTTCCTGGAGGCCCTGCACGCCGAGCTGGAGCAGGCCGCCGCGCGCCCCTGGCAGGACCGGGACGCGCTGAGCGCCCGGCTCGACGCCGTCACCCCCGGCGCGGGCGCCGCCCTGAACCAGCTCGCCGTCGTCTGCCCGGCCCTGTACGGGGACCGCGCGCCGCAGCCGTCGGCCGCGCTGGTGCTGCGCGTCGCACACGCCCCGGACGGCGGCCTGTCCGTCTCCGCGCACGGCTCGGCCGCCCTCACCGGGGCACTGCCCCGCTGCGTGGCCGCCGTCCTCGAGGCCCTCGCGACCGACCCGCGCCGCAGTCCCGAGCACATCGACGTGCTCGGCGCCGCGCAGCGCGCCGAACTGCTGGACCTGGCCGCCCTGCCCGCCCCCGCCGACTTCGCGGCCACCACCCTCACCGGGCTCTTCGACGAGGCGGTCCGCCGCACCCCCGAGGCCGTCGCCGTCACCGGCGAGGGCCGCACCCTGACCTACCGGCAGCTCGCCGCCGAGGCCGCCGGCGCCGCCGCCGCGCTCGGCGCCCGCCACGGCATCGGACCCGGTGACGCGGTGTGCGTCCTGGCCCCGCGCGGCGCCGGCCTGCTCACCGCCTTCCTCGCCGTGCTGCGCACCGGCGCGGCGATCGTCCCGCTCGAACCCCGCCAGCCCGCCGCCCGCGTCGCCCTGCTGGCCCGCCTCAGCGGCGCCCGCCTCGTGCTGCGCGCCGAGGGCGTCGGACCCGCCGACGCGGAACTGCCCGTACCGGTGGCCGATCTCGCCGGCCTGCTCCCGGCCGGGACCGCGGACGGGACCGCGGACGGACCCGCCGGGGACGCGGCCGGGGCGGCGGACCGGGCCGAGCCCGGCGCGCCCGCCATGATCCTCTTCACCTCGGGATCCACCGGCACCCCCCGGCCCGTCGCCGTGTACCACGACCAGCTGGGCCACAAGGTGCTCACCGGGTCCCGCGCGCTCGGCATCGACGAGCGGACCCGTACCGCCATGCTCTCCGCGGTCACCTCCGACGCGACCGCCTTCCAGGTCTTCACCACTCTCTTCGCGGGCGGCACCCTCGTCGCCGTCGGCGACCCCGACCGGCTCGACCCCGACGCGCTGTGGCGGCGGGTGCGCGACGGCGAGGTCAACCTCGTCAACTGCGTGCCCGGCCTCTTCTCCGTCCTGCTGCGCGCCCTGCCCGAGGACGCCGGACTCCCGCTGCGCCACCTCCTGCTGGGCGGCGACACCATCCCGCGCGGCCTGCTGCCGCGCACCGTCGGACGGCTGCGCATCGGCACCTTCGCCAACCTGTACGGGCCCAGCGAGGCCACCGTCGAGGCCACCGTGTTCATCCGCGAGGGCGCGCTCGCCCAGCGGCTCGACCTGGTGCCCGTCGGCCGGCCCTCGCCCGGCTACGGCGTCTTCGTCGTCACCCCCTCCGGTGAGCTCGCCCCGCCCGGCGTCCTGGGCGAGATCCAGATCGCCGGACCCGCCGTCGCCCCCGGCTACCGGGGCGACGCCGAGGCCACCGCCGTCCGCTTCGGACGCTCCCCGCACGCCGGGGACGCCCGCGTCTTCCGCACCGGCGACCAGGGCCGCTGGAACACCGAGGGCGAACTGGAGTTCCTGGGCCGCTCCGACGGCCAGGTGCAGATCTTCGGCACCCGCGTCGAGACCGGCGAGGTCGAACAGACCCTGATCGGGCACCCCGGCGTGGTCGAGGCCGTGGTCGTGCCCCGTACCGCCGACGACGGCACCGTGACCCTGCACGCCTGGTATGTGGCCCGGCGCGGCCCGGCCGGCCCGCCGGAGCACGAACCGGTCGAGGCCGCCGCCCTGGCCGACTGGCTGCGCGACCGGCTGCCCGCCCCGATGCTCCCGGCCGGCCTGCACCGGCTCGCCACCCTGCCGCTCACCGTCCACGGCAAGGTGGACCGGGCGGCGCTGCTCGCACTGCCCACGGGGCCGAGGGGCGCCGTGTGGCAGCCAGTCGACCCGGTCGACCGGCTGGTCCACGACGCCTGGACCGAGGTGCTGGGCCGCCCGCCGCTCTCCGCCCACGAGGACTTCTTCCGGGCCGAGGGACACAGCCTCTCCGCCGTCCAGCTCGTCGCCACGCTCTGCGAGGGCACCGGCCGCCCCGACGCGGCCCGCGTCCACGAGGTGTTCGACCTGCGGACCCCGGCCGCGCTGGCCGACGTACTGCGCGAACGCGGGGCGCTGCCCCGCCCCCGTGCCGCGTCCGCCCCGGCCGCGGCGGAGGCCGCGCCCGTGCCCGCGCCCGCGTCCGGGAACACCTTCCCCGCCTCCAACGCCCAGCGCCGGATGTGGCTGCTGGACCGGATGGACCAGTCGCCGCTGCCCCCGTACACGATGGTCGAGGCCTACCGGCTCGACGGCGTCGTGGACGAGCCGCGGCTCGCGGCCGCCGTCGACGCGCTGGTGGCCCGGCACGCCTCGCTGCGCACGGTCCTGCGCCAGACCCCCGAGGGCCTGACCCAGGTCGTCCTCGACGCGCCCGCCGGAGTCCTGCGCACCGAGCGCGACACCACGCCGGAGGAGGCCTTCGCCCGGGCCTGCCGCCACCGCTTCGACCTCGCCGAGGGCCCGCTGGCCGAGGTCGCCTGGGTGCCCGACGGCCCGGCCGGCGGGGTCCTGATCTTCACCGTGCACCACGCGGTGTGCGACGGCTGGTCCTTCGGCCTGCTCATGCGCGACCTGCTGCGCTCCCTGACCGGCACCGCCGGGGACCGGGATCCCGCGCCCGCCTACACCGAGCACACCGAACGGCTCGCCGCCCGCCTGTCGGGCCCGGCGGGCGAGGCGCACCGCGCGTACTGGCGCGAGCGGCTCGCCGAGCTGCCCGAGCCGCTGGAGCTGCCCGCCGACCGCCGCCGCCCCGCCGCCCGCAGCGCCGCGGGCGGCACCGTACGCCTCGCCCTCGGCCCGGAGCTGGTCCAGGCGCTGGGCGAACTGTGCCGCGAGAGCGCGGCCACCTCCTTCATGGGCTTCACCGCGGCCCTGCGGGTGCTGCTGTGGCGGCTGTGCGCCGAGTCCGACGTCCTGCTGGGCACGGTCGTCGCGGGCCGGCCCGACCGGCGCTCCGCCGAGACCGTCGGACTGTTCGCCAACACCGTCGTCCTGCGCACCCCGGTGGACACCGCCGGCTCCTTCCGCGAGCTGCTGGCCGCCGTACGGACCACCGCGCAGGAGGCCATGACGCACCAGGAGTACCCCTTCGAGCAGCTCGTCGAGGACCTGGCGCTGCCCCGCGAACCCAGCCGCAACCCCGTCTTCGACGTGCTCGTCGAGACGGCCCTGGACGACACCGTCGCGGGCGCGGACGGCCTGGCCGTGCGCCACCTGCCCTTCGAGCAGCCCGTCAGCGACTTCGACCTGGCCTTCAGCTTCCTGGACGGCCGGGCCGGCGGCGCGGGCGAGATGTGGGTCGGCTACACCGACGACCTCTTCGACCGGGACAGCGCCCGGCGCATGGGCGAGCGGCTGATCCGGCTCCTCACCGGCCTGCTCGCCCGCCCGGACGCCCCGCTCGCGGAGATCCCCGTACTGCCCGCCGCCGAACGGCGGTTCCTGCTCGACGAGGTCAACGAGACCGCGGCCCCGTTCCCCGAGGACCGCACCCTCCTGGACCTGGTCGAGGAGCAGGTCGCCGCGCACCCGGACCGGCCCGCCGTCGTGCACGGCGCCACCGTGCTCGGCTTCGCCGAGCTCGACGCCCGCGCCGAAGCCGTCGCCGCCCGCCTGCGGGAGGCCTGCGCCGCGGGCCCCGGCGCGCTGGTGGCCGTGGTCACCGAGCGCACCGAGTGGATGGTCGTCAGCGCGCTCGCCGTCCTGAAGACCGGCGCCGCGTTCGTCCCCCTGGACCCGGAACAGCCCGGCGACCGGCTCGCGTTCGCCCTCGCCGACAGCGGGGCCCTCGCGGTGCTCGCCGACGGCGCCCACCACGCCAAGACCGCGGCCCTCACCGACCTGCCCGTCCTCGACCCGCGCACCGCCGCGACGGACGGCGCCGGCAGCCGCGCCGCACTGCCGCCGGCGGACCGGGCCACCCCGCGCGACCTCGCGTACGTCATCTACACCTCGGGCTCCACCGGCCGCCCCAAGGGCGTCATGATCGAGCACCGCGGCATCGTCAACACCGTCCACTACCGGGCCGGCTACTACGGGTTCGGGCCGGACGCCGCCGTGCTCCAGGTGCCGCCGCTGCACTTCGACAGCGGGGTCAACGACATCTTCTCGGCGCTGGTCGCCGGGACCCGGGTCGTGGTCCTCGGCAAGGACCGGCTCCTCGACGTCGAGCACGTGGCCGAGGAGATCGGGCGCAACCAGGTCACGCACATCATGCTCGTCCCCAGCCTCTACCAGCTGATGCTGGAACGCTGCGCCCCCCGGCTGGTCTCGGTCCGCCAGATCGTCCTCGTCGGCGAACGGCTCCCCGAGGCCCTCGCCGCCCGGCACGCCGAACTGCTCCCGGACACCGTCCTCTACAACGAGTACGGGCCCACCGAGGACAGCGTGTGGACCACCGTCCACAAGATCACCGACCCGGGCGCGGACATCCTGATCGGCCACCCCATCGCCAACAAGACGGTCGACGTCATCGACGCCCACGGAGACCTGGCCCCGGTCGGCGTCCCCGGCGAACTGTGCATCTCCGGCGCCGGCCTGGCCCGCGGCTACCTCGGCAACCCGGAGCTGACGGCCGACCGGTTCACGCCCCACCCGCTGCGCCCCGGCCGGCTCATGTACCGCACCGGCGACCGCGCGGCCCGCCGGCCCGACGGCAACCTGCTCTTCCTCGGCCGCATCGACGACCAGGTCAAGATCCGCGGCCAGCGGGTCGAGCCGGGCGAGGTGGCGGCCGCCCTGGCCGGGCACCCGGACGTACGGCGCTGCGCGGTCCTGGCGGTGCCCGACGAGCGCGGCGAACTGGGCCTGGTCGCCTATGTGGTGGGCGCGGCCGACCCGGCCGCCCTGCGGGCCTACCTCAGCGAGCGGCTGCCCGCCGCCATGGTGCCCGGGACGTACGTGGAGATCGCCGAGCTGCCGCTGAACCCGAACGGCAAGCTCGACCGCCGCGCGCTGCCGGCCCCGCCGTGTGCGGAGGCCGCACCGAGCCCGGGGCTGAGCCCCACCGAGGAGCGGGTGGCGAAGGTCTGGGCGGAGGTGCTCGGCGTGCCGGTCACCGACCCCGACGCGGACCTGTTCTCGCTCGGCGGCCACAGCCTGACCGCGGCCCGGCTCGCCGCCGCGCTCCAGGAGGAGTTCGGCGTCCGGGTCTCGCTGGTCACCGTCTTCCAGCAGCAGACCGTACGGGCCCTCGCGTCCTTCGTCGGCACGGCCACCGCGGCCCCGGCGGCCGGCGGCCCGGCGGCAGCCGCACCCGGCCTGCCCGCTGCCCACGGCTCCGCTGCCCACGGCCCGGCTGTCCACGGCCCGGCTGCCCACGGCCCGTCAGGCACCGGCCCGTCAGGCACCGGCCCGGTCGGCACCGGCCCGGTCGGCACCGGCCCGGCCGGGACCGGCCCGTCAGGCACCGGCCCGGTCGGCGCTGCCGCCCCGGCGCCGGCTCCCGTCGCGTCCGCCGGGCCCGCCACAGGCGTACCCGTCGCGCCCGCCGCAGGCGTACCCGGGGTGCCCGCCACCGCCCCCGACGGTGTCGTCCTGCCGCTCTCCCGGGCACAGCGGCGGATCTGGATGGCCGCGCGGACCAGCCCCAACCCCGTCGCCCTCAACATCACCGACGCCGTACGGGCCGGCCGGCCGCTGGACACCGGTCTGCTGCGGGCGGCCGTCGCCGCCCTCGCGGAGCGGCACGAGGTGCTGCGCACCCGGGTGGCCGTCGTCGGCGGCGCCGCCCGGCAGATCGTCATGGACCGGCTCCCCGATGGGCCGCAGCTGTCCGTCGTACGCGTCGGCGCCACGGACGAGGCGGTCGCCGAGGCGGTCACCGCCGCCCACTCCACGCCCTTCGCCCTGGCCACCGGACCGCTGTTCGCCGTACGGCAGCTGACCGGCCACCCCGGCGGCGACGTGCTGGTGATCACCGCCCACCACATCGTCTACGACGGCGACAGCGCGGCCCTGGCCGCCCGCGACCTGCTGGCGGCCTACGAAGCCCTCGAAGCGGGAGCGCGCCCCTGGGACGGACGGCCCGCCCGCCAGTACCGGGAGTGGGTGGCCGAGGAGGCCGCCTGGCTCGAGGGCCCCGAGGCCGCGCGCCAGCGCGCCTACTGGACCCGCACGCTCTCCGGGCCGCTGCCCCGGCTCGACCTGCCGGACAGCGGACCGCGCGCGGGCGCCGGCCGCCAGGGCGCGGGACTGGTCCGGCGCGCCCTGCCCGCCGCCGTGCTGCACGCCGCGGCCGAGGGCGGCGCGGCCACCCCGTTCAGCGCCCTGCTCACCGCCTGGGCGCTCGTACTGCACCGCCGCTCCGGCAGCGCCGAGGTGGTGATCGGCTGCCCGGCCGGCACCCGCGACCGTACGGACACGGCCGAGGTCCTCGGCTGCTTCGTCAACGCCCTGCCGGTGCGGCTCGCACCCGGCGAGGCGCACACCACTGCCGAACTGCTGACCCAGGTCCGCGACCGGCTCGCCGAGGCGTACGACCACGCCCGCTTCCCCTTCGACACCACCGTCGTGGAGATCGTGGAGCGCCCGGGCCCCGGCCGCCGGCCCGTCTACGACGCCGGGCTCAGCTGGGAGACGGCCGAACGCCTGGACGACGGGCCCGCGTTCCTCCCCGCGGACCCCGCGCAGGCCCCGCTCAGCGACGACCTGCGGATCTACGCGAGCGAGCGCGACGGCCGGGTCCTGCTCGAACTCGTCTACGACCGGGCGCTGTTCACCGAGGGCACGGCGCGAGAACTGCTCGACGACGTGGTCGGCGTGCTGCGCTGCCACCCGAACTGGTACCTCGCCGCCGCCGGACGGCCCTCGGACGGGCCCGCGGCGGACCGCGGCACCACCTGCACCGACGAAGCCGACAGACTGCAACCCGCAGGGAGCGTACGGCCATGACCGCAGCACCCCTCAGTGTTCCCGTCACCCGGGACCCGGCCACCGCGGCCGCCCCGGCCACCGTGCTGCGGCCCCGGCTGACCCGCGAAAGCGTCCCCGGGCACACCCGGCGCAGCCTGCCCCTGCCCGCCGCCTCCCGTACCGCCCTGCGCGGCGCCGGCGGGCACCCGGTGGACGAACTGGTGCTGCTGTGCGCGGCTGCGGCCCTCGCGCTGGGCGCCGCCGAGGACACCGACACCCCGGCCCTGACGGTCGCCGGCCCCGCCGGACCCGTCGGCGTCAGCGTCACGCTCGCCACCGGGCCCGGCGCCGCCACCGCCCCGGCCGGCGGCCAGGCCGAGGGCACGGCCGGAGCCCTGCTGCGGCGCGTCCGCGCCGAGCTGCTCGCCGCCCGCCCCGCCGGAGCCCGCGCCGGAGCCCTGACCGTCGCTGCGCAGGGCACGGCGCAGGCCGCCCCGGCCGGCGAGGCGCTGCTGCTCACCCTGGAGGGCTCCGGCGAGGACCGGGTCCTGCACGCCGACGTGGACACCGGGCGCTGCGAGACCTGGTTCGCGGACGCCGTGCTGCGCGTCGTCGCCCACCTGCTGGCCCAGCTCGGCGACCCCGGCCGTGAACTCGCCGCCCTCACCCTGGCCGACGCCACCGACCGGGAGACCGTCAAGGGCTGGGGCCGGGCCGGGTTCTGGCCGCCCGCCACACCGGGCACCCTGCTGGAGCGCCTGGACCGCGGCCACCTGGCGGGCGGCGAAGGCCTGGCCGTCGTCACCGGCGGGGGAGCGGGCGAGGGCGCGGCGGCCGGGGAGGCCACCGAACTGGGCCACGCCGCGCTGCGCGCCGAGTCCGTGCGCGCCGCCCGCCGCCTGCACCACGCGTACGGGGTGGGCCGCGGCGACCGGGTCGCCCTGCTCGTCGGCAAGGGCCGCCACGCCCTCACCGCGCTGCTCGGCACGGTCCGGGCCGGCGCCGCCTACGTACCCCTGGACCCGGCGCAGCCCGAAGAGCGGCTCGCCGCCGTACTCGCCGACGTCGGCGCCGCCGCCCTGGTGGCCGAGCCCGAACACCTCGAACTGGCCCGCGCGCTGGCCGGGCGCACCGGCCTGCGCCTGCTGTCCGCCGCCGACCTGGCCGCGGACACCGCCGACCTGGCCGCCCTGCCCGAGGAGGCGCCCGAGCCGCCGCGCCCCGAGGACACCGCGTACGTCATCTACACCTCCGGATCCACCGGCCGGCCCAAGGGCGTCGTCATCCGCCACTCGGCGATCGACAGCTACCTCGCCTGGAAGCACGACTACCACCGGCTGTCCGCCGACACCTGTCTGCTCCAGGTGCCCGCGCTGTCCTTCGACAGCTCCGTCTCGGACGTGTTCTCCGTACTCGGCGCGGGCGGCGCCCTGGTCCTGGTCGACGGGGTGCGCCGGCTCGACGGGGCCCACCTGCGCGGGCTCGCCGAGCGGTACACGGCCACCCACGTCACGCTCGTGCCCAGCCTCTACACCGCCGTCCTCGACGAGCTGGCCGCCGCGGGCACCCTGCGCTTGGTCACCGTCGCGGGCGAGGCCATGCCCGGCGAACTCGTCGCCCGCCACCAGCTCCAGCTGCCGCGCACCCGGCTGGTCAACGAGTACGGGCCCACCGAGAACTCCGTCGGGGCCACCGCCTTCGACTACCCCGCGCACCCGCTGCCCGGCACCCCGATCGGCTGGCCGCTGTCCCACACGGCCGTCGAGGTGCTCGACACCGCGGACCGGCCGGTGCCCCCCGGCTTCCCCGGCCAGCTGCACTTCTCCGGCCCCGGGCTCGCCGACGGCTACCTGCACCGGCCCGAGCTCACGGAGGCGGCCTTCCCCGCCGCGCCCGAGCAGCCCGGCGGCCGGCGCTACCGCTCCGGCGACCGCGGCTGGTGGCAGCCGGGCGGCACCCTGCAGTTCCTCGGCCGCGCCGACGACCAGGTCAAGATCCGCGGCAACCGGGTCGAACTGGGCGACGTGGAGGCGGCCTTGGCCGCGCTGCCCGCCGTCGAGGCGGCCGTCGCCGTGGTCTGCCGGGACGCGGGCGGCCGGCCCTCGCTCGTCGCCTTCGTCACCGGCCCCGCCGCCGAGACCCCCGCGGCCGTCCACGCGTACGCGGGCACCGTACTGCCCGCGGCCCTGGTCCCCGACCGGGTCCTGCCGCTGGACCGGGTGCCGCTCGGCACCAGCGGGAAGATCGACCGGCGGGAACTGGCCGAGCGGGCCCAGGCGGCCCACGCGGCCCACCCGGCACAGGCCTCCGCTCCGGCCGCCGGGACCGGACCGGCCGCCGCCCCCCAGGCCCCGCAGAGCCTGGAGGACCGCGTCGGCGCCGTCTTCCGGGAGGTGCTCGGCGTCGACGCGATCGGCCCCGACGACAACTTCTTCGCCTGCGGCGGCCACAGCCTGCTCGCCATCGACGTCATCACCACCCTCGAACAGCGCCACGGCCTGGCCCTGGGCATCGACGAGCTCCTCGACGGGCCCTCGGTCCGCGAGGCCTGCGCCGCCCTGCGCGGCCGCGGCGCGGACGACGGCGGTCCGGCCGCGGCCGGATCCTCGGCCGGGGCCGCGGAGGACGCGGACGGCGGGGACCACCCGCTGTCCGCCGCCCAGCGGCAGCTGTGGACCCTCGACCGGCTGGACGAGGGCGCGGACGGCGTCCACCACCTCACCGACGTCTTCCGGATCGACGGGCCGCTGGACGAACGCCAGGTCGCCCAGGCCCTCGCCGACGAGGCCGCCTGCGCGCCGCTCCTGCGCGCCCGCTTCTTCGTCCGCGACGGCGAACCCCGCCAGCGCTTCGTCTACGGGGACCGGCCGCCGCTCACCGTCCTGTGGCCCGCACCCGGCACCGACACCGACGCGATCCTGCGCGCCGAAGCCCGGCGCCCCTTCGACCTGGAACGCCGGCCGCCGCTGCGCGCCGTCCTGCTGCGGCTCTCCCCGACCAGCGCGCTCCTCGCACTGACGGCCCACCACATCGCCTGCGACGGCGAATCAGCCGTGCTGCTGGCCGAGCGGGTCTTCGCCCGGCTGCGCGCGCTGCGCACCGGCACGGCCGCCCCCCGGCCCGCCGAAGGCAGCTACCTCACCCACATCGCCCGCGAGGCCGCCGCCCAGGCCGGCCCCGAGGCGGAGCGCGACCGCGCGCACTGGCACACCGAGCTGGCCGGCCCGCTGCCGTTCCCGCTGCTGCCCGCCGACGGCCAACGCGGCGCCGCGCCCGGCCCCGGCGGCTCCAGCCGCTTCCGGCTCTCCGCACCGGACACCCTGGCCGTACGGGCGCTGGCGCGCACCTGCGGCACCAGCATGTACGGCACCGGGCTGACCGCCCTGGCCGAACTGCTCCGCCGGTTCACGGGCGAGGGCCGGATCCTCGTCGGCACGCCCGTCACCCGCCGCGACGACCCCTCGTACGCGGGGGTCGTCGGCCCGTTCCTCAACACGGTGGTGCTGTCCTGCGAGGTGGCACCGGACCTCGGCTTCGCCGAGCGCGCCGCCGCCACCCGCGCCGCCGTGGCCACCGCCATGGCCCACCGCGCCCACCCCTTCGAGCGGCTCGTGACCGAGCTGCCGGGGGCCCGCGACGGCGGCCGCACCCCGCTGTTCACGGTCATGTTCACCGCCGATGAGCGCGGCGCGGCCGGCACCGGCGACGGCAGCGACCTCGACGCCGGACCGGGACTCTCCGTACGGCGGGAGCCGTACGCCGATCACGCGGCCGCGTTCGAACTCAGCTTCCACCTCGACAACTCCGCCGAGCAGCTCGAACTCACCGCCGAGTACGACGGCACGCTCTTCAGCGCCGCCCGCGCCACCCGGCTGCTGCGGCACTGGGCCGACTTGCTGGTGCGCGCCGCCGCCGACCCGGGCCGCACTCCGGACGGTACGCCGCTGCCCGACGCCGAGCGGGCGGAACTGGCCGCGCTCGCCGACCGTTGCGCGGCGTACCCGGGAGCCCGGATCAGCGACGCCGCCGGGCGGCCCGTACCGGTCGGCGTCCCCGGCGACCTGAGCACCGGCGCCGGGGCGGCCGGGCTGCGGGCCCACTGGTCCGAGCGCGGCGAGCTGGTGCCGCGCGGTCGCGCCGGCCGGCTCGTGCCCGACCCGGGCCGCCCCGGCACCCACCTCGACCCGGCCGAGGCCGAACTGCTGCTGCTGGCGCACCCGTCGGTGCGCGCAGCCGAGGTCCGCGCCGCGGCCCCGGGCGAGCCGGGCATCCTGACCGCCCGCGTCACCGCGCACCCCGGGCACACCGTGAGCCCCGGCGCGCTGCGCACCCTCCTGCGCCGGGCGCTGCCGCTGCGGCTGACCCCGGCGACGGTCCACGTCACGGCGGGGGACGCGGGGGAGCGGACGCCGGAGCCGTCACCGGTGGCGGCCGCGCCGACCGGATCCGTGCCGACCGGGTCCGTGCCGACCGGGTCCGTGCCGACCGGTTCCGTGCCGACCGGGTCCGTGCCGACCGGTTCCGCGGCGACGGGGTCCGCGGCGACGGGGTCCGCGCCGACGGGGTCCGCGCCGACGGGGTCCGCGCCGACGGGGTCCGCGGCGACGGGGTCCGCGCCGACCGGTTCCGTGGCGACCGGTTCCGCGCCGATCGGGTCCGCGCCGATCGGGTCTGCGGCGGAGGACGCCGCGGGGCCCGTCGGGCTCGTCGCGCAGGCCGTCGCCGAGGCGCTCGGGCACGAACGGGTCGGGCCGGACGAGGACTTCTTCGACCTCGGCGGCGGCTCCCTGGACGCCGTCGCCGTCGCCGCCCGGCTGCGGATCGCGCTCGGCCGGGACGTCCCGCCCCGGCTCGTCTTCGACTCCCGCACCCCGGCGGCGATCGCCGAGGCCATCGCCGCGGCCGCGCCCGCCGACACCGCCGTCGTGGTGGCCGAGGACGGGCCGGTGCGCGCACCGGCCGCCGGCCCGGCACCGCTCAGCACCGAGCAGGCCGAGATCTGGCAGGCCCTGCGGGGCGGCGCGGCCCCAGCCGCGTTCGTCGTGTTCGAAGCTCTGCGCGCCACTGCCCGGACCCTCGACCCGCACGCCCTGCGGCAGGCCGTCGAGCACACCGCCGCCCGCCACGACGCCCTCTGCTCCCGGCTCGTCACCACCGGCGACGAGCCCCGGTGGCAGCCGCTGACCGTGCCGCGGACCGGCTGGGCCGAGGACGACCTCTCCGCGCTCCCCGGGGCCGACCGGGCCGCCGCGCTCGACGCGCTGGCCCAGCGGCACCTGGAGGAGCCCTTCGACCTCGCGGCCGGAGTACTGCTGCGGGCCCGGCTGGTACGCCTGGCCGACGACGAGCACGTCCTGCTGCTCGCCGTGCACCACATCGCCGTCGACGGCCGCTCCATGGAACTGCTGGTACGTCAGATCACCGCTGCCTACGAGGAGTTCGCCGCCGGGCGCTGGCCCGACGACCCCGCCGGCCAGCCCCCGCTGCGGCTGGCCGACGTGGCCCGCTGGCAGCAGGAGCGCACCGCGGCCGGCGCGGACGGGCACTGGCGCCGGGCGCTGGCCGCCGGCGGGCCGCCGCGGCTGCCGCTGCCGTACGACCGGCCCCGGCTGGTGCGCGGCGCGCTGATGCCGACGGAACTGCCCTTCGCGTTCGCGGCGCCGGGCACCGGGGCCTTCGGCCGGGCGGACGGCCTGAGCCCGTTCGCGCTCGGCCTGAGCGCGCTGG
The DNA here is from genome assembly GCF_042719495.1 of Streptomyces sp. NPDC058525. Taxonomy (NCBI): domain Bacteria; kingdom Bacillati; phylum Actinomycetota; class Actinomycetes; order Kitasatosporales; family Streptomycetaceae; genus Streptomyces; species Streptomyces sp. NPDC058525. The sequence continues at coordinate 85,992 of NZ_JBHXNP010000014.1, read as the reverse complement.
TCGCGGCCCTGGCCCGGGGCGCCGGGGACCCGGCCGGGACCCCGGACGAGGTGTGGCTCGCCACCGTCCTCAGCACCCGCTCCCGGCCCGGCCTCGCCGATGTCGTCGGCCCGCTCACCGGCACCGCCCTGCTGCGCGTGCCGCTCGCGGACACCCGTACGCACCGCGAGCTGGCCCGCGCCATCGGGCACGCCCTGCTCGCCGCCCACGACAGCCCCGCCGCGGCCCTCGGCTCCGTCGCCGCCCTCGCCGAGGGCGAGTACGGCGTGGACCGGGCCCTGCTCAGCCAGGTCCTGGTGGTCGCGCAGGAGGACGCGGCACCGGCACCCGGCGCCCTGTTCGCCCCCGACGGCTCGATCGCCGCCGCCCGCCCCACCGCCACCGCCTTCGACCTCGTCTGGTCGCTGCGGACCGGTGAGGACGACGCGGACGGCGTCCTCACCTACAAGGGCGAGCTCTTCGACGACACCACCGCCCAGGGGCTCGTGCAGCGCACCCGGCAGGCCCTCGAAGCCCTGGTGAACCACCCCGACGCGCTCTGGAGGGAGCAGCCGTGACCCCCGAACCCGGAGCCGCGACCACCGTGACCACCGTGACCGACGCCCCCGCCGACCCCGCATGGACCCCGGCCGCCTGGCAGCGGACCCTGGCCGCGCTCAACGACACGGCCGCGCCCGTCCCGGACGGGCCGGTGGCCGAGCTGCTCGCCGAGCGGGCCCGCCCGGTCGCCGGCCGGCCCGCCGTGGTGGCCCGGGACCGCGTCCTCAGCCACGGCGAACTGCACACCCGCGCCGAGGAGCTGGCGGTCCGGCTGCGCGCCCGCGGCGCCGGGCCCGGCGTACTGGTCCGGGTCTGCCTGCCCCGCTCCGCGGAGCTGGTCGTGGCCGTAATGGCGGTGCTGCGGGCCGGCGCCGCGTACGTGCCGCTCGACCCGGACCACCCGGCCGAGCGGCTCGCCCTGCTGGTCGACAGCGCCCCCGCGCCGCTCACCCTGACCACCACCGCGCTGGCCGGGCTGTTCCCGGGCCCGGGGGTGCTCACCGTCGACCTCGGCGCTCCCGCCGGCGCCACCGGTGTGGCCGACGTGTCCGTTCCGCCGGTCGGCGGCCCGCTGCCGGGACCGGCCGATCTCGCGTACGTCATCCACACCTCCGGATCCACCGGCCGCCCCAAGGGCGTCGCGATCGAACAGCGCTCCCTGGCCAACCTGCTGGAGGCCACCGCCGTCCCCTTCGGCCTCGGCCCGGACCGGCGCGTGCTGCAGTTCGCGAGCCCCGCCTTCGACGTCTCTGTGTGGGAGATCCTCGCGCCGCTGTGGGCGGGCGCGGCCGTCGTCGTCTTCGACGAGCCCGTCGCCTCCGCCGAGGCCCTGGCCGCGCTCGTCCGCGAACGCCGCGCCGACACCTTCTTCCTGCTCGCCGCACTGCTGGCCCAGCTGGACCCGGCCGCCTTCCCGGCCGTGACCACCGTCGTGACCGGCGGCGAGTCCTTCAGCCGGGCGCTGGTGGACCGCTGGGCCCCGGGCCGCGACCTGATCTACGTCTACGGGCCCACCGAGGCGACCGTGTTCCAGTCCTGGCACCGGTGCCCGCCGGGCCTCCCGGACGAGCCGCCCACCATCGGCCGTCCCATGGCCAACCTGCGCTACTTCGTGCGCGACGCCTCCGGGGCGCAGGTCGGCCCCGGGGTGGAGGGCGAGCTGTGGATCGGCGGCATCGGCGTGGGCCGGGGCTACCTGGGCCCCTCCGACGCGGCCGAGGCACGCTTCGTACCCGACCCCGGCGACCCCCGCCCCGGCGCCCGGCTCTACCGGACCGGGGACCTGGCCCGCCACCGCCCGGACGGCACCCTCGACTTCCGGGGGCGGGCCGACCGGCAGGTGAAGATCCGCGGCTTCCGCATCGAGCCCGGCGAGGTGGAGGCGGCGCTCGCCGCGCTGCCGGGCATCGCGGCCGCCGCCGTGGTCGTGCCCGAGGGGACGGCGCAGCCGCTGCTCGCCGGGTACGTCGTCACCGACGGCCCGCTGCCCGCCGACTGGCGGGCCCGGCTGGCCGAGCGGCTGCCCTACTACATGGTCCCGGCGGCGGTGATCCCCGTGGAGCGGATGCCCAGCACCCCCAACGGGAAGATCGACCGCCGCGAACTGGCCGCCCGCCCGCTGCCGCAGACCCCGGCCGGGCCGTCCGACACCTCGTCCGACACCTCGCCCGAGGTCTCGGGCGGGGTGTCGGACGAGGCGTGGGACGAGGCATCGAGCGAGGGGGAGCACGCCGTACGGACGGTGCTGCGCGGCCTGTTCGCCGAGGAGCTCGGCCGGCCCGTCGCGGACGACGGCGACTTCTTCCTCCTCGGCGGCACCAGCCTGAAGGCCGCCTCCCTGGCCGCCGCGGCCGCCGGGCTGCTGTCCGCGCCGGTGCGGATCCGCGACGTGTTCGACCGCCCGAGCATCGCCGCCCTCGCCGCGCTGCTCACCCCCCGCGCGGGCACCGCGCCCGCCGCCGGGGCCGGTTCGGCCGCTGGGGCCGTCGCCGCCGCCGGGGCCGGCTCCGCAGCTGGGTCCGGCTCCGCCGCCGGGGCCGGTTCCCCCGCCGGAGGGCCCCGGCAGGCCTCCGCCGTCCAGCGCTGGCTCTGGCTGGAGGACCGCACCCGCAGTGCGGGGACGGCGGGCACCGCCGCCTACCACGTGCCGATGCTGCTCGACTGCCACGGCACCGCCGATCCCGAGGCCCTGGGCGCCGCGTTCACCCGGCTCCAGGAACTCCAGCCGCAGCTGCGCACCGTGTTCCACGAGGAGCGCGGCGAGCCGGTGCCGCGCCCCGCGCCCGAGCCCGCCCGCCTGGAGGTCGTCGACCTGCCCGACGAGGCCGCGTGCGAGGCCCTCGTGCGGGAACGGGCCCACCGGCCCTTCGACCTGGCGGCCGGGCCGCTGGTCCGCGCGGCCCTGCTGCGCCGTCCCGGCGGCCCGGACCGGCTGCTGGTCGTCCTGCACCACATCGTCGCCGACCAGACCTCGCTGGAGGTCGTCGCCCGCGCGCTGGCCGGGACCGGGGGACAGCGGGCCGAAGCCGCCGACGGGATCGCCGCGCCGGGCCCGCACGAGCCGTCGTACGACACCCAACTCGCCTACTGGCAGGACAGGTTGACCCCGTCCGCGGCACCCCTCCCGCTGCCCGTGGACCGGCCGCGCAGCGGCCCGGCGGGCCGCGGCACCGCCGTCACCACCGTCCGCCTCGACGCCGCGGAGCTCGGCGCGCTGGAGCGGCTCGCGCGCGGCCACCGCACCGGCCTGTTCGGGGTGCTGGCCGCCGCCGTGGCCGCCACCCTGCACGAGGCGACGGGCGCCGGCGACATCAGCCTGGGCACCGCCGTCAGCCGCCGCCCGGCCCTCGGGCGCGCCGACGTGGTGGGCTGCCTGGTCAACACCGTGGTGCTGCGGACCGCCGTGCACGGGGAACTGCCCTGCGCGGATCTGATCGCGGACCTCGCCGGCACGACGGTCGGCGCACTGGACCACGGCGGGCTGCCCTTCAGCGAACTCGTGCGCGCCCTGGACCCGCCGCGCCCGCCCGGCCGCAACCCGCTCTTCGACGTGTGGGTGACGCTCTGGGACGAGATCGACACCGGGCCGCGCCCGCTGCGGCTGACGGGCGGTCCGATCCCGCTGGACGAGGGACTGTTCGACCTCTCGTTCCAGTTCGCGCGGTCCGCGCGCGGCCTGACCCTGCTCCTCCAGTACGACTCCGCGCTCTACGAGCCGGACACCGCCCGCTCACTGGCCGAGAAGGCAGCCGACGCCGCCCGCCGCCTCGCGACGGCCGACCCCTCGGCCCCCGTCCGCTCCCTCGTGCCCGAGGCCCCGGCCCCGGACCTCCCGGCCGACGGGCCGGCGTTCGCGGGATTCTCCTGGGCCTGAGCCGCGGGCCCGATCCGCGGGCCCGATCCGCGGGCCCGATCCGCGGTCCGGGAGCGCGCGTGACGAAGCCCCGGCCGGCGCATGGCCGGCCGGGGCACTCTTCGGCGGGGTTCAGCCGATCCGGCGGTAGCTGGTCAGGAGCATGTCGCGGTAGCCGTACGCGCGGCCGGCCGCCGGGTCCAGGCGGACCGGTTCGGTGCCGTGCAGGATGCGGGTGTCGTCCGCGTACAGCGAGTCCAGCGGCGCGGCCAGCAGGGGGCGGGCCAGCGGGCGCCGCGCCGGGTCGCAGATGATGCTGCGGCCGCCGGTCACCCCGGAACGGCCGATCAGGTGCAGGGAGATGTAGTCGAAGCCGTCCCGGTGCACGCCCTCGGGCGAGGGCAGCCCCTCTTCCTGGGCGCTGGCCCGGATGCGCACCAGGTGCACGTCCACCTCCCAGTCCAGGGTCCGCCCCGGCTCGGCCCCGGCCAGCCCGGAGAACACGTCGACGCCGTGCAGCAGCAGCCGGTGCAGGAAGGGGTTGACGCGGACCGCCCCGGTGACGGGCGCGAACCAGCGCGGCGAGCCGCCCGCGAAGGGGTTCACCTCGGCGCTCTGGTGGTAGGGGCCCGGCGGATGCGCGCGCAGTACGCCCTGCGAGACCGCCCGGTGGGTGTAGCGGACGTGCCGGCGGAAGCGGTACGCCCCGCCGTCGGCCAGGTATGCGTCCGGCTCGAGGTTCCCGTAGGCCTGGCTCAGCTGCCGGAATTCCTGTGCCCGGGTACCGGTGTCGAAGCCGGCTCCCGGGGCGAACACCCAGCCCTGCTTGCGGATCCCCTCTCCGATGTCCGTACGGGTCAGCGGGCCGGGAAGAACTGCGGAGGGCATAAGAGGTCTCCTTGCGTCAGCCTCGTCGAATACGGAGAAATTCGGTCGGCCGGCATGCGGTGGCAGTAATGTCCCTGACTCGCCCCGCGGCAGGTTCCCCATGGATTCCGCCGCGCCGGCGAGAATCGTGTCCGGCATCTATGGCCGATTCGAACCGAGCGTGTACCGACAGCCCTTCCAGGCCTCTGATCTGCATCAATGGTCTCCTTAAGCTCGGTTCGCGCTCGGTCCGCGACTCTTTTTCGGGGGAATGGAAAGGAATGCGAATAGAGCAGGGACGGCTTCGGGGAGTTCACCCCGCCACCCTGTGGCTCGAATGGAAAATTCGCTCTTCCTAGGCCTGCCGGTCATCTGCATAATGGCCTGGTGACTGTATATACCGCTGCGCTTGAGCCGGGGTCGAGACCGCTTGACCGGTGCAACGCGCCCGCCGTAGAGCTCCCCTTCTGGGGTCGGCTGCGGCCGGAGGTCTGCGTGCTGCGGGGCAATGCCTCCGGCACCGCGCAGTTCTACCTCTGGGACCGGGCCGGCGGCGGCGTCCGCCAGCTCACGGACGCCCCGCACGGGGTCGAGCTGGGCCTGCTCGACCCGGCCGGACGCTGGCTGTGGTGGTACCACGACGAGGACGGCACCGAGCACGGCACCTGGATGCGGGCCCCGCTGCGCGGCGGCCCCGCCGTACCGGCCCTGCCCGGCGTGCCGCCCGGCACCCCCGAGGGCCTGGCCGTCGGCGCCTCCGGCCTCGCCGTCGCCGGGATCACCGCGGCGGACGGCCGTACGGACATCCACCTGCTGCGGGCCGGCGCGGACCGGGCCGAACCGCTGTACGGCGCGGACACCCCGCTCTACCTCGGGGGCCTCAGCGACGACGAGGCGTACGTACTGGTGCTGCACGCCGAGTACGGCGATCCGCAGCGGCCCTCGCTGCGCGTCCTGGACCAGGGCGGCGCGCTGGTGGGGGAGCTGAGCGACTGGCCGCACGGCGGGCTGCACGCCGTGCCCTACGGCTCCCCCTTCCTGCCCGGCGGCCGGCTCGTGCTGGCCACGCACACCCGGCGCGGGCGGCCCGCCCCGCTGCTGTGGGACCCGGTCACCGGTGAGGTGCGGGAGATCGACACCGGCCTGCCCGGCGACGTACGCGCCGAGTTCGTGCCCGACGGCACCGCACTGCTGCTCCACCACCGCACCCACGGGCGCAGCGAGCTCTACCGCTACCGGCTCGCCGACGGGCACCTGGAGCCGCTGCCCGTGCCGCGCGGCACCGTGCACGCCGCCGCGGCCCGGCCCGACGGCGACTGCTGGTACACCTTCTCCTCGGCGTCCGCCCCGGCCGTCCTGCGCGACCTCGCCGGCCGGGAACCGCTGTCCGTGCCCGGCCCGGCCGTCCCGGCCGCGCCCGTCACCGAAGTCCCCGTACCGCACGGGGAGCTGACCGTCCCGGTCTTCCTGAGCGTGCCGGCCGCCGGCGAAGCCCCGTACCCGACGGTCTTCCTGCTGCACGGCGGCCCGCACACCGCCGACGGGGACGAGTACAACGGCCCCGCCGCCGCCTGGAACGACGCCGGCTACGCGGTGGCCCGCGTCAACTACCGCGGCTCCGCCGAGAGCGGCACGGCCTGGCAGTTCGCCCACCGCGAGGCCGTCGGGCACACCGAGCTCTCCGACGTGGCCGCCGCCCGCGCCCACCTGGTCGCATCCGGTGTGGCCGATCCGGACCGCTGCGTGCTCGCGGGCAGTTCCTGGGGCGGCTACCTGACCCTGCTCGGCCTCGGCACCCAGCCCGAGCTGTGGGCCTGCGGGCTCGCCGAAGGGGCCGTCGGGGACTACCCGGCCGCCTACCGCGAGCAGTTGCACACCCTGCGCTGGGTGGACCGCGCCATGTTCGGCGGCACCCCCGACGAGGTGCCGGCGCGCTATGCCGCCGCCTCCCCCCACACGTACGCCGACGCGGTCCGCGCACCCCTGCTGGTGCTCGCCGGGGACCGCGACGCGCGCTGTCCGGTCGGCCAGATCGAGTCGTACGCACGGGCGCTGGCCGCCCGCGGCGCGGACATCGACTTCCGGCTGCGCTCCACCGGCCACGCCAGTGCCCGCGCCGATGTCGGCGCGGACGCCATGTCAGCACAGATCGCCTTCGTACGGAGCCGCACCGACGGCCCCGCACCGACCCGAAAGAAGGAAGCATGACCGAGCAGAACACCACCCCCGCCGCGGCCGACACCACCACCCCCGGCACGGGCACCCCGGAGGCCGCCTCCGCCCCCGCTCCGCGCCGCCGCTTCAACGTCCAGCGCGGCGGCTGCGGCTGCGAGAGCCGGCCGGCGCCGAGCGCCCAGGCCAAGTCCGCGTCCGCAACCGCAACCGCAACCGCGTCCGCACCTGCGCCCGCGCCCGCGGAGAACAGCTGATGGCGGCGCCGGAACCCGACCATGCCGCGCTCGCCCCGCTCGGCTGGCGCGGCGACCTCGCCCAGGCCTGGCCTGAGCGCCTGGCCGCACTCGGCGGCCAGGCGCCCGGCGGGACCCGCTTCCCCGGCCGCGTCGGCCAGGTCGACCGGGGCGCCGCCACCGTCCTGACGCCCGACGGGGAGCTCCGGGCCCAGCTCGGCCCCCGGCTGTTCAAGGACGGCGAACCACCGCTCGGCGGGGCCCAGCTGGCCACCGGCGACTGGGTCGTGGTGGGCGGCCCCGCCCCCCACCTGATCCTCGACGTGCTGCCGCGCCGCTCCGCCTTCGTCCGCGGCACTGCCAACCGCAGGACCGAGTCCCAGATCGTCGCCACCAACGTCGACACCGTCTTCGTGGTCGCCGCGCTCACCGGCGAGCAGCGGCTGCGCCGCATCGAGCGCTACCTGGCCGTCGCCTGGCAGAGCGGCGCCCAGCCCGTCGTGGTGCTGAGCAAGGCCGATCTGCACCCCGATCCGGCCGGCGCGGCCGAGGAGGTGGAGCGCATCGCGCTCGGCTCGCCCGTCCACACCGTGTCCTCCCGTACCGGCGAGGGCCTCGACGCCCTGGACCGGTACGTCGAACCGGGCCGCACCGTCGCCCTCGTGGGCCTGTCGGGCGTGGGCAAGTCCACGCTGACCAACCGGCTGCGCGGCGAGGAGGTGCTCTCCACCCAGGAGGTCCGCTCGGACTTCAAGGGCCGGCACACCACCACGCACCGCGAACTGGTCCCGCTGCCCGGCGGCGGCCTGCTCATCGACACCCCCGGCATGCGGGCGCTGGCCGTGTGGGACGCCGAGGAGGGCATCGACAAGGCCTTCGCGGACGTCGAATCCCTCACAGGGGGCTGCCAGTTCCGCGACTGCCGCCACCAGGACGAGCCGGGCTGCGCCGTCCGGACCGCGGTCGTCACCGGCTCGCTCGACGCGGACCGGCTCGGCAACTGGGAGAAGCTGCGGCGCGAACAGCGCATGCTCGAACTGCGCCAGGACGCCCGCGCCCGCTCGGAGGACAAGCAGCGCATCCGCACCCGCGCCCGCGCCCTGAAGAAGCGCCCGCACCGCTGACCCGTGCGGGGCCCGCGGCGCGGGCCTGGGTCCGGGGCCTGGGTCCGGGGCCTGCGTCCCGGGCCTGCGTCCCGGGCCCGCTTCCCCGACACGCTTCCCCGACACGCTTCCCGGGCCCGCTTCCCGGGCCCGCTTCCCGGGCCCGTATCCCGGGCCCGTATCCCGGGCCCGTATCCCGGGCCCGCTTCCCGGGCCCGAGGTCGGCCCTCGCGGCCGGGGCTCGAGCGAGCCTCAGGCCGCCCACCAGCGGCTTTTCCCCGGGCCCCGGCACACTGCCGGGAGCGGCACCGCACGGGGGGAGAGCCGATGACACCGAGGCCGCAGGAACTGGTGCGGCGGGACCGGGAACTCGGCCGGCTCCGGGAGCTGCTCGCGGTGACCCGGCGCGGCGAAGGCCGCGCCGCCCTGGTCACCGGCAGCCCCGGCACCGGCAAGACCGCGCTCGTACGGGCCTTCACCGCCGAGGCGGCGCAGGCCGGGGCGTTCGTCCTGCACGCCTCCGCCTCCCCGGCGGAACAGGGCATCCCGCTCGGCGTCGCCGGCCAGCTGCTGAGCGCCGTACCCGGATTCACCGGACCCGACCCCGATCCCGACCCCGCCGCCGCCCTGCCCGTCGTACGGGACGTCCTGGCGGAGCTGGCCGCCACCGCGCCGGTCGTCGTCGCCGTCGACGACATCGAGTACACCGACGAGCTCTCCGCGCGCTGCCTGCTGTACCTGTGCGGCCGGATCGGGGCCGCGCGCATCATGCTGCTCGGCACGGGCTCCGCCCACCAGCCGCCGCACCCGCCCGCCGCCGCCCTGCCGGCCGCCCTGCCCGTCGCCGAACTCGCCCGCCACCCGCGGTGCCTGGCCATCGCCCTCACCACCCTCGACGAGGACGGCGTCGCCGCGTTCCTGCGCGCCCCGTACGGAGGGGCCGCGGACCCCGCCGAGGCCCGCCGGCTCGCCCCCGCCTGGCACCGGGCCACCGGCGGCAACCCCCGGCTGCTGCACGCCCTCGCCGAGGACCGGCCGCAGTGCGGACCGCTGCGCTCCGACCGGCCGGTGGCCTCCGCCGCCTTCAAACGGGCCGTCACCGGCTGCCTGCGCCCCGGCGGCACCCTGGACGCGGCCCGCGCCCTCGCCGTGCTGGGCCCCTCCGCCACCCTCACCACCCTCGCCCGGCTGCTCGGCGTCCACGAACGGGCCGTGGGGCCGCTGATGGACGTACTCACCGACACCGGGCTGCTGGAGTCCGGACGGTTCCGCCACGAGGCCGCGCGGGCCGCCGTACTGGAGGAGCTCCCGCCCCGGGAGAGCGCCCGGCTGCGCACCGGGGCCGTCGCGCTGCTGCGCGCCGACGGCGCCGGAGCCGAGACCGTGGCCCGGCACCTGGTCGCCGCCGACGGGCCGGGCCCGTCGGCCGCGGAGCCGTGGGCCGTGGACGTACTGGCCGAGGCGGCCGGGCAGGCGCTGCGGGCCGGCCGGCCCAGGGCGGCCGCGGGATTCCTCGACGCCGCGCACCGCCGCTGCCCCGACCCGGTACGCCGGGCAGCGCTGCTCGACGCGCTGGCCGGCGCCGAATGGGAGAGCGACCCCGCCGCCGTGACCCGCCACCTCCCGGCCCTCGAACAGGCCCTGGACGCAGGCCTGTTCGCGGCCGACCGGGCGGCGGGCCCGGTGGGCCAGCTGCTGTGGCACGGCCGTCCGGGAGCCGCCGCCCGCGCACTCGACGCCCTCGGCGGGGGAGCGGGGACCGGGCGGCTGAGGGCCGAAGCGGCGTACGTCTACCCGGAACTGGGACCGGAGCCCGGACCGCCCGCGCCGCCCGGCGAAGCCGACGGCACGGCCGCCGTGGAGCGGGCCGCGGCGGCCCTCGTGGCGCGCCAGCACCCGGCCCCCGGTGTGACGGCGGCCCTGTGCGCCCTGCTGTACGTGGGAGAGAGCGACCGGGCCGAGCACTGGCACGCCCTGCTGCGCGAGACGCGGACCACGCCGGGAGCCCTGGACACCCCGGCCCGCCGGGCGGTGGCCGCGGCCGCCGCGGCGCTGGTGCACGGCCGCCTGGGCCGGCACGCGGAGGCGGCCGCCGAGGCGGAGCGGGCGCTGGGCCTGCTGGCGCCCGAAGCCTGGGGGATCGCGGTCGGGATGCCGCTGGCCGCGGCGGTGCTGGCCGCGACGGGGCTCGGCGACCACGAGGAGGCGGCGCGGCTGCTGCGGGTGCCCGTGCCGGAGGCGATGTTCCGCAGCCGGGTCGCCCCCCACTACCTGCTCGCCCGCGGCCGGTTCAGGCTGGCCGCCGAACAGCCGGTGGCCGCCCTGGGCGACCTGCACGCCTGCCGGGACCTGATGGCCCGCTGGGGCATCGACCCCTGCGAGGCCCTCGACTGGAGCACCCCGGCGGCCCGGCACCAGGACCCCGTGGCCCGGCTGAGCCGGGCGGAGCGACGGGTCGCGGTGCTGGCCGCCCAGGGCTGCACCAACCAGGTCATAGCCGCCCGGCTGTTCGTGACCGCGAGCACGGTCGAACAGCACCTCACCAAGGTCTACCGCAAACTCCGCGTACGCTCCCGCACGGACCTCGCCGACCTGGTCGGCCCGGGCCGCCCCGCCTAGGCGGGGCGGGGGCCGCGGTCAGCCGGGGTGTTCAGCCGGGGTGTTCAGCCGCGGCGTTCGCCCGTGCGGAAGCCCTGTTGGTTCTTGCGGCCCAGTGCGCCGGCCGTGACCAGTTCGGACAGGGCGGGGGAGGGGACCAGTTCCGGCAGGGCGAAGCTCTCGTAGAGGCGTTCCTGGATGGCGAGGGAGACGTCCAGGCCGATCGTGTCCAGCAGGGCGAAGGGGCCCATCGGGTAGCCGTAGCCCTGCTCGACGGCCGCGTCCGTCGCCGCGATGTCCGTGTCCGCCCGCTCCAGCAGGTCCAGCGCGTCACCGAGGTACGGGAACAGCAGCCGGTTGACGATGAACCCGGTCCGGTCCGGGCATTCCACGGCCGTCTTGCCCAGGTCGCGGCAGAGCGCCCGCGCGGTCGCCAGGGCGTCCTCGTGTGCTTCCGCCGTGTACGCGAGCTCCACCAGCCGCATCACCGGGGCCGGGTTGAAGAAGTGCAGGCCGATCACGTCCGCCGGGCGGCCCGAGGCCTCGGCGCAGGCGGCGACGGACAGGCTCGAGGTGGTGGTGGCCAGGACCGTGCCCGGCGCGCACACCTCCCCGAGGCGGCCGAACAGCACCCGCTTCGCGTCGAGGTCCTCGACGATGGCCTCCACGACCAGGTCGCAGCCGGCGAGCGCCGCCAGGTCGTGGGAGGTCTCCAGCCGGGCCAGCGCCGCCTCCCGCTCCGCGGGAGCGATCCGGCCCCTGCGCACCCGGCGGGTCAGCGAATCGCCGATGGCCGCGAGCGCCCGCTCGGCCTGCTCCGCGCCGCGCGCCACGAGCAGCGTGGGCCGGCCGCCGGCCGCCATGACCTCGGCGATGCCGCGGGCCATGGCGCCCGAGCCGACCACGCCGACGCGGGTGACCGGCCGGGCCGTGCCCGCGCCCGGGCCGCCGGCCGGCGGTGTCACCACGGCGCCCAGTTCGTCGTAGGCGGCGAAGCCCTCGCCGCTCTTGCGGCCCAGGCGGCCGGCCGTGACCATCCGGCTGAGCAGCGGGGACGGTTCGAAGGCGCAGTCGCCGGTGCGCCGCCAGCGGGCGAGCAGGGCCGCGTGGACCGAGTCGATGCCCATGAGGTCGAGGGTCTCCAGCGGGCCCAGCGGAAGACCGCAGCCCAGCCGCATCGCGGTGTCGATGTCCTTCGCGCTCGCGTAGCCCTCGTCGCACAGGATCGCGGCCCGGTTGAGGTAGGCGAGCACCAGGTCGTCGGCGTCCGCGGCGGACGGGGCCGTCACGGAGACGGGCCGCAGGCCGAGCTCGGCCACCAGGGCGTCGAGGGCGGCCGCGGTGGCCGCCGAGGCCAGCGGGGAGTGGACGGGCAGGACGGGCCCGCCGGCGGCGGGCGGCGTGAAGAAGCGCAGGCCGGCGACCGCACCGGGACGGCCCGAGGCGATGGCCAGGCGGGGCACCGACAGGGTCGTCGCGGTGGTGAGGACGGGCACGCCGGGCGCGCACCGCGCGACGATGTCGCCCAGCACGGCCTTCTTGACGGCCTCGTCCTCGGAGACGGCCTCGATGACCAGCTCCGCCCGGGAGAGGGCGGCCGGGTCCGTGGTCAGGGTGACGGCGGGCCCGGCGGCCGGGCCGCCCTCGCCCGTGCGCGCGGCGTCGGCGGCCTTGAGCCGCCGGGCCGCGCGGTCCAGCGCGTCCAGGGCGGGGTCGACCGCGATGACCTCATGCCCGGCCTCGTGGGCCAGGCGCAGCAGGGCCTCGCCGAGCGTGCCCAGTCCGACGATCCCGGTGATCGGGGTGTGCTGCGCGGTCACTGGCCGGCCTCCTGCGTGTCGTCGTCGCTGCGGAACCGGTTGATGGCCTCGACGTGCGTGGCGCGCAGTTCGTGGTTCCGTACGCCCAGGCCCTCGCGCGGGGCCAGCGCCAGGACGCCGACCTTGCCCTGGTGCAGGTTCTGGTGGACGTCGTAGGAGGCCTGGCCGGTCTCCTCGAGGGAGTACACCTTCGAGAGGGTGGGGTGGATCTTGCCCTTGGCGATGAGGCGGTTGGCCTCCCACGCCTCGCGGTAGTTCGCGAAGTGCGAGCCCACGATCCGCTTCAGCGACATCCACAGGTAGCGGTTGTCGAACTCGTGCATGTAGCCGGAGGTCGAGGCGCAGGTGGTGATCGTGCCGCCCTTGCGGGTGACGTAGACCGAGGCGCCGAAGGTCTCGCGGCCCGGGTGCTCGAAGACGATGTCCACGTCCTCGCCGCCGGTCAGCTCGCGGATGCGCTTGCCGAAGCGCTTCCACTCCCGCGGGTCCTGGGTGGCCTCGTCCTTCCAGAACTTGTAGCCCTCGGCATTGCGGTCGATGATCGCGGTCGCGCCCATCCGCCGGCAGATCTCCGCCTTCTGCGGACTGGACACCACGCACACGGGGTTCGCGCCGCCGGCCAGGGCCAGCTGGGTGGCGTAGGAGCCGAGGCCGCCGCTGGCGCCCCAGATCAGGACGTTGTCGCCCTGCTTCATGCCGGCGCCGTTGCGGGAGACCAGCTGGCGGTAGGCGGTGGAGTTGACCAGGCCGGGGGAGGCGGCCTCCTCCCACGTCAGGTGCTCGGGCTTGGGCATCAGCTGGTTGGACTTGACCAGGGCCAGCTCCGCCAGGCCGCCGAAGTTGGTCTCGAAGCCCCAGATGCGCTGCTCGGGGTCGAGCATCGTGTCGTTGTGGCCCTCGGCGGACTCCAGCTCCACGGACAGGCAGTGGGCCACCACCCGGTCGCCGGGCTGCCAGCGGTTCACGCCGGGGCCGGTGCGCAGCACCACGCCGCACAGGTCGGAGCCCAGTACGTGGTACGGCAGGTCGTGACGTTTGGTCAGCTCGCTGAGCCGGCCGTAGCGCTCCAGGAAACCGAAGGTGGCCAGCGGCTCGAAGATCGAGGACCAGACGGTGTTGTAGTTGACGGCGCTCGCCATGACGGCGATCAGCGCCTCGCCGGGCCCCGGCTCGGGGGTCGGCACGTCCTGCAGGTGCAGGGACTTGCGGGGGTCCTTGTCCGCCGTCGCCATGCCCTCGAACATGCCGATGTCTTCCTTGCGGACCACATTGCCGCGGTAGCTCTCCGGCAGCCGCAGCTGCTGGAAGTCACCCGGGGCCGCGTCCTCGGAGAGCAGAGCACTGATGATCTCGTCCACGTGATGTCCCTTGAAGTCGAGGAGCGCCTCAGCCAAACGTAGGAACGCCCTGCCCGGTCCCGGCACCCCAGACGTGCCCCTAGGCCCGGGCGGGGCCGCGGCCAGGGGGGTGCCAGGGGATCCGGACACGGCGGGCCCGCCCGCACGCTGGGCTTCGAGCTCTGTCCGTGGATGAGGAGATCCGATGACGCGAACGACCGACGGAAGTCCCTGGTTCAGGAACTACCGGCCCGCACCGCAGGCGCCCGTCCGGCTGTTCGCGCTGCCGCACGCGGGCGGGTCCGCGAGCTACTTCCACCCGCTGGCCGGCGCGCTCTCGCCCGCCGTGGACGTGTACGGGGTGCAGTACCCGGGCCGCCAGGACCGCCGCGCCGAACCGGGCGAGACCTCGCTGGAGCGGCTCGCCGACCGGATCACCGCCGAGCTGCTGGCCCTCGACGACGGCCGCCCGTACGCGCTGTTCGGGCACAGCATGGGCGCGATGCTGTCCTTCGAGGTGGCCCGCCGCACGGAGGCGGCCGGACGGGGCCCGGCCCACCTGTTCGTCTCCGGCCGTCCGGCCCCCTGCCAGGACGAGTACGAGGCCTGGTTCCCGCGCACCGACGAGGAGGTCGTCGCGGAACTGCGCGCGTTGAACGCGACGGACGACGGACTGCTCGACGACCCCGAGGTGCGCAGCATGCTGCTGCCGCCCCTGCGCACCGACTACCGGGCCGTGCGCGAGTACCGCTTCCGCCCCGGCCCGCCGCTGCACACCGCGATCACGGCGCTGACCGGCGACTCCGACCACATGGCCGAGGTCGGCAAGGTGGACCGGTGGCGCGACCACACCCGGTCCGCGTTCGGCCTGTGGGTGCTGCCGGGCGGCCACTTCTTCCTCAGCGACCGCCTGGACGAGATCGCGGGCGCCGTCACCGACGCGCTGGCCCGGCCCGAGGCGCTGACCCGGCCCGGCGCGTTGGCCGGGCCCGGCGCGCCGACCCGGCCCGGCGCGCCCGTGCGTCCCGCGGCGCCCGTGGGCCCTGCGGCGCCCGTGGGCCCTGCGGCGCCCGTGGGCCCTGCGGCGCCCGTGGGTCCCGCGGCGGTGGCCGCGTGAGCGTCCACTCGCCGGGCCTGGGGTCCGTCGGCATCCTCGGCACGGGCTCGTACCTGCCCGGGCGGATCGTGTCCAACGAGACGATCGCCGCCCGGGTCGGCGTGACCCCCGCGTGGATCGAGCGCAAGACGGGCATCAGGGAACGGCGGTACGCGGCCCCGCACGAGGCCGCCTCCGACCTGGCCGCCGAGGCCGCCCTGCGGGCCCTGGAGGCCTCCGGCACCGACCCGGAGGACCTCGCCTGGATCGTGGTCGCCACCTCCACCCCCGACTACACCCAGCCGGCCACCGCCGCCCTCGTACAGCACCGGCTCGGCGCCCGCCACGCGGCCGCCTTCGACGTCAACGCC
Organism: Streptomyces sp. NPDC058525; assembly: GCF_042719495.1. Classification (NCBI taxonomy): domain Bacteria; kingdom Bacillati; phylum Actinomycetota; class Actinomycetes; order Kitasatosporales; family Streptomycetaceae; genus Streptomyces; species Streptomyces sp. NPDC058525. The sequence continues at coordinate 70,500 of NZ_JBHXNP010000014.1, read as the reverse complement.
GTGTGCAGCGGCTTCGCCACGGCCCTGCACACCGGCGCCCGGCTGCTGGCCGCCCCCGAGGCGGACGGCCGCCGCCGCCCCGTCCTGGTCGTGGGGACCGACGTCTACTCGCGCATCGTCGACCCCGCCGACCGCAGGACCGCCCCCCTGTTCGGCGACGGCGCCGGAGCCGTCGTCCTCGGCCCGGTGCGCGAGGGCCACGGCCTGCTCGGCACCGGCCTGCGCACCGACGGCAGCCTGCACGGGCTGATCGGCGTCGGCGCGGGCGGCAGCCGCAAGCCGGCCGCCCTGAAGACGGTGGCCCGCGGCGAGCACTACTTCGCGATGCGCGGACGCGACGTACGCGACTTCGTCGAACGGGAACTGCCCGGCGCGGTCGAGGACATCCTGCGCACCTTCGGGGTCCGCCCCGAGGACGTGGACCACTTCGTACCGCACCAGGCCAACGGCGAGATGCTCCGCTCCCTGGTCGGGCCGCTCGGCCTGACCCGGGCCGCCGTCCACCTGCCCGTGGAGTTCCACGGCAACACCGGCGCCGCCTCCATCCCGCTGGCCCTGGACCACGCCGTGCGCGGGGACGGCGGACCGGCCGACGGGGACCTCGTCCTGCTCGCCGGGTTCGGCGGCGGCATGAGCGTGGGGACCGCCCTGGTGCGCTGGGGTGGCTGATTCCCGCCTTGCACGGATCTTCTAGCCGTGCTCCAGACCGAGCGGCGAGGCTCGCAGTACTGAAAGCCGTTATGCGGTGCGGCCGTTCTGCGGTGCGAGCCCGCCCGGCCCCGGCCTGGAGGAAAAACAGTGAAGGACAGTCGATGAGACGGGTAGTCATCACCGGTATAGGTGTCGTCGCCCCGGGCGGAGTGGGCACCAAGGAGTTCTGGGAGCTGCTGACCGCAGGCCGTACGGCGACCCGGGCCATCACGCTCTTCGACGCGTCCTCCTTCCGCTCCCGGATCGCCGCCGAGGCCGACTTCCACCCCGCCGCCCACGGGTTCGACGCGCAGGAGGCCGCCCGCCTCGACCGCGCCGCCCTGTTCGCGCTGACCAGCGCCCGCGAGGCGATCGCCGACAGCGGCGTCGCCGACGGGCTGGACCCGCTGCGCACCGGTGTCAGCCTCGGCAGCGCCGTCGGCTGCACCACCGGCCTCGACAACGAGTACGCGGCCGTCAGCGAGCTGGGCCGGCTGTGGAACGTGGACCACGCGCGGGCCGTCGCCCACCTCTACGACTACTTCACCCCCAGCTCCCTGGCCGCCGAAGTGGCCCGGGACAGCGGTGCGCAGGGACCCGTCTCGCTCGTCTCCACCGGCTGCACCTCCGGGCTCGACTCGATCGGCCACGCCGTCGAGCTGATCCGCGAGGGCGCGGCCGACGTGATGGTCACCGGCGCCACCGAGGCGCCGATCTCGCCGATCACCGTGGCCTGCTTCGACGCGATCCGCGCCACCTCGACCCGCAACGACGACCCGGCGACCGCCTCGCGGCCCTTCGACCGCACCCGCAACGGCTTCGTCCTCGGCGAGGGCTCCGCCGTCCTGGTCGTCGAGGAGCTGGAGCGCGCCCGCCGCCGCGGCGCCCGGATCTACGCCGAGATCTCCGGCTTCGCCAGCCGCAGCAACGCCTACCACATGACGGGGCTGCGCTCCGACGGCGCCGAGATGGCCGCGGCCATCACCGCCGCGCTCGACGAGGCCCGGCTGGACGCCTCCGCCATCGACTACGTCAACGCCCACGGCTCCGGCACCAAGCAGAACGACAAGCACGAGACCGCGGCCTTCAAGCGCAGCCTGGGGCAGCGCGCCTACGAGGTGCCCGTCAGCTCCATCAAGTCGATGATCGGGCACTCGCTCGGTGCGATCGGCGCGCTGGAGGTGGCCGCCAGCGCCCTGGCCATCGCGCACAACACCGTCCCGCCCACCGCCAACCTGCACGAGGCGGACCCGGCCTGCGACCTGGACTACACCCCGCTCACCGCCCGCGAGCAGCGCACCGACGCCGTCGTCAGCGTCGGCAGCGGCTTCGGCGGCTTCCAGAGCGCCATGGTCCTCAACAGCCCGAGCCTGAAGGAAGCCGCATGACCGCCGCCGCACCCGTCCCGTCCGGCGCCCCGGCGCGGACCGCCACCGCCGTCTTCACGGGCGTCGGCGTCACCGCCCCCAACGGGCTGGGCGCGGAGGCCTGGTGGGAGGCCGTCCTGCGGGGCGAGAGCGGCATCCGGCCGCTGACCCGGTTCGACGCGAGCGGGTATCCCGTACGCCTGGCCGGCGAGATCCCGGGCTTCGTCGACGAGGACCACGTCCCCAGCAGGCTGCTGCCGCAGACCGACCGCGTCACCCGGCTCTCGCTCGCCGCGGCCAAGGAGGCCCTCGACGACGCGGGCGCCGACCCCGCCCAGCTGCCCGAGTACGGCGCGGGCGTGGTCACCGCCTCCTCGGCGGGCGGCTACGAGTTCGGCCAGCGCGAGCTGGAGGCCCTGTGGAGCAAGGGCGGCCAGTTCGTCAGCGCCTACCAGTCCTTCGCCTGGTTCTACGCCGTCAACTCCGGGCAGATCTCCATCCGGCACGGGCTGCGCGGCCCCAGCGGCGTCATCGTCACCGAGGGCGCGGGCGGCCTGGACGCCGTCGCCCAGGCCCGGCGCCAGCTCCGCAAGGGCGCCACCCTGATGGTGACCGGCGCCGTCGACGCCTCGCTCTGCCCGTGGGGCTGGGCCGCGCACCTGGCCGAGGGCGGCATGAGCCAGGTCCCGGACCCGGCCCGCGCCTACCTGCCCTTCGACGCCGAGGCCACCGGCCACATCGTCGGCGAGGGCGGCGCCCTGCTCGTCCTGGAGGACGCCGAGGCCGCCCGCGCCCGGGGCGCCCGTACGTACGGCTCCTTCGCCGGGTACGCGGCCACCTTCGACGGCCCGGACACGCCCCGGCTCGCCGACGCGGCCCGCCTCGCGCTCGCCGACGCCGGCCTGACCGCCGCCGACGTCGACGTGGTCTTCGCCGACGCCGCGGGCGAACGCGCCGCGGACCGTGCCGAGGCCGAGGCGATCACCGCCGTGTTCGGCCCGCGCGGGGTCCCGGTCACCGCCCCCAAGTCGATGACCGGACGGCTCCTGTCCGGCGGGGCCTCCCTCGACCTCGCCGCCGCCCTGTTCAGCCTGCGCGACCAGGTGATCCCGCCGACCACCGGCACCGCGCGCCCCGCCGACGACTGCCCGCTCGACCTGGTCACCGGCGCCCCGCGGACCGGTACCGCCCTGCGCACCGCCCTGGTGCTGGCCCGCGGCCGGGGCGGCTTCAACGCCGCCGCCGTGGTCCGCGCCGCCTGAGGCCGCGCACCGCACCCGCACGTCGCACCGCACCCGCATCCGCACCTGCCCGTCCCGAACACCGAACCGCCAAGAGGAGATCCCATGCGGCACCTGGAGCTGACCGATCTGACCCGCCTGCTGCGCGAGTGCGCCGGTGCGGACGAGGGCGTGGACATGGACGGCGCCGACGTCCTCGACACCCTCTTCCTCGACCTCGGCTACGACTCGCTGGCGCTCCTGCAGACCACCGGGCTCATCGAGCGCGAGTACGAGATCACCCTCGACGAGGAGGCCATCGACGAGGCCGAGACCCCCCGCCAGTACCTCGCGCTCGTCAACCGGGTGCTCTCCGCCCGCGTCACCGCCTGAGCCACCGCCCGAGCCCCTGCCTGAGCCCCCGCCCGAGCCCCCGCCCGAGCCCCCGTCCCGCCACCCGGGCGCCCTCCCGCGCCCTGCCCCGCGCCCTGTCCCGCCACCGGGTCCGCACCGAAAAGGAAGCATCATGACCGCTCCAAGCCGTCGGCGCTTTGTCGCCGGTACGATCACGGCCGGCGCCGCCGCCGGGCTCGCCGCGGCGGGCGTGACGCCCGCCCTGGCCGCCCCCGCGCGGCCCGCGGGCACGGACCCCGCAACCGGTGCCGGCGGCGCGGAGCCCGCCGCGGACATCACCCCGGCCGATCCCCGCTACGAGGACCTGGCCACCCGCGGCAGCAACAAGCGCTTCACCGCCCGGCCCGCCGCCTTCCGCCTCGCGACCACCACCGAGCAGGTCGTCCAGGCCGTCGGCGAGGCCGCGCGGTCGGGCCGCCGCGTCGCCGTGCGCAGCGGCGGCCACTGCTACGAGAACTTCGTCGGCGAGACCGCCGTCCGCCTGGTCATCGACCTCGGCCAGATGACCGCGGTCCGCTACGACGAGGCCAAGCGCGCCTTCATGGTCGAGGCCGGCGCACGCCTGATGGACGTCTACAAGACGCTGTACTACGGCTGGGGCGTCACCCTGCCCGGCGGCGCCAGCGCCACCGTGGGCCTGGGCGGACACATCACCGGCGGCGGCTACGGCGCCCTCTCGCGCCGCTTCGGCCTCGCCGCCGACCACCTGTACGCCGTCGAGGTCGTCGTCGCCGACCGGTCCGGGCGCGCCCGCGCGGTCGTCGCCACCCGCGAGCCGAACGACCCGCACCGCGAGCTGTGGTGGGCGCACACCGGAGGCGGCGGCGGCAACTTCGGCGTCGTCACCCGCTACTGGTTCCGCACCCCGGGCGCCACCGGCACCGACCCGGGCCGGCTGCTGCCCCGCCCGCCCGCCACGCTCCTGAGCAGCGCCGTCCTCTTCCCGCGCGAGGGCATGGACAAGGCCGCCTTCCGCCGCCTGGTGCGCAACCACGGCCAGTGGCACGAGCGCAACAGCTGCGCCGACTCCCCGTACGCGGGCCTCTACGGCGGCCTCGTGCTGTTCGGCAAGCTGAAGGAGAACGACCCGGGCCAGAGCGCCATCAGCTTCGCCCACATGGACGGCACCCGCCCCGACGCGGAGAAGCTGCTCGCCGACTACACCGCCGCGCTCACCGAGGGCGTCCCGGTGACCCCGTACGACATGGGCATCACCCGCGACTCGTGGCTGAACGCGACCGTCGCGCTCGGCGAGTCCCAGGACATGGACAAGGGCCGGCAGAAGATCAAGTCGGCGTACCTGCGGCGGACCTGGACCGAGGCGCAGACCGACGCGCTGTACGCCCACCTCAACAACACCGACCACAGCTACGAGTCGGCGTCCGTCTCGCTCCAGTCCTACGGCGGCCGGGTCAACACGCCCCACGGGTCGGCCACCGCCACCGCGCACCGCGACGCCGTCCTCAACGTGATCTTCATGAACACCTGGCAGGACGCGGCCGGCGACGCCGAGAACATCGGCTGGCTGCGCCGCGCCTACCGCGACGTGTTCGCCTCCACCGGCGGGGTCCCGGTGCCCGGCCGCGGCAGCGACGGCTGCTACATCAACTATCCCGACGTGGACATGGCCGACCCGGCCTGGAACACCTCGGGCGTGCCGTGGCACCGCCTCTACTACAAGGACAACTACCCGCGCCTGCAGCGGGTCAAGGCGGCCTGGGACCCGCGCGGCGTCTTCGGCCACGAGCTGGGCATCAGCCCCGCCCGAGGACAGGGAGACACCGCGTGATCGCCTTCATCAACCGCTTCGAGGTCACGGGCTCCTGCCGGGAGTTCGAGGAGGCCTTCGACCGGACCTCCGCGTTCTTCGCCGCGCAGCCCGGCTTCATCCGGCACCGGCTGCTGCACCACATCAACGATCCGGAGCTGTACGTCAACGTGGCGGACTGGGAGGACGAGGACTCCTTCCGGCGGGCCCTGGCGCAGCCGGAGTTCGTGGAGCACCGCACCGCCCTGCGCGCGCTGAGCAGCAGCGACCCCAACCTGTACACCCCGATGCTGGAGCGGGTCGCGCGCTGACCTGCGGGTCCACCACGGCTCGAGGAGCGCTGCGGGAGCGGCTGCCAGGATCGCCAGCGGGCGGACCTGACCGTCCGACTCCCGCTCGCACCACAGAAGGAAGCTGACGTGGACTCGACCAGGCCGGCAGTGATCGCTGAAGGGCTGCGCAAACGGTACGGCAAGCGGTACGTGCTCGACGGATTCGACCTCACGGTCGAACAGGGCACCGTTCACGGCCTCCTCGGCCCCAACGGCGCGGGCAAGACCACGTCCGTCGGAATCCTCTCCACCCTGATCCGGCCCGACGAGGGCCATGCCCGGGTGGCGGGGTTCGACGTGGTCTCCCAGTCGGCCGAGGTCCGCTCCTCCATCGGCATGGTCGGCCAGTACGCCGCCGTCGACGAGGTGCTCAGCGGCCGCCAGAACCTGGTGATGTTCGGCCGCCTGCACCACCTCTCGCCGCGCGGCGCCCGCCGCCGCGCCGACGAGCTCCTGGAGCGCTTCCGGCTCCACGACACCGGCAGCAAGCCGGTCAAGAACTTCTCCGGCGGCATGCGCCGGCGCCTCGACCTCGCGGCCAGCATGGTGCTCGCCCCGCCGGTCCTCTTCCTTGACGAGCCCACCACGGGCCTCGACCCGCGCAGCCGCAACGAGGTCTGGGAGGCCGTGCGCGACCTCGTCGGCGGCGGTACCTCGGTCCTGCTGACCACGCAGTACCTGGAGGAGGCCGACCAGCTCGCCCACGGCATCTCCGTGATCGACAGCGGCAAGGTCATCGCGAGGGGAACCCCCGACCAGCTCAAGAGCCAGGTCGGCGGCGACCGCATCGACGTCGTGGTCCGCCACGCCGAGGACCTCGCGGCCGCGGCCGGAGCGCTCGGCCGGATCGCCGAGGGCTCCCCCGACACGGACCCCGACAACCGGCGGGTCAGCGTCCGCGTCACCGAGCGCACCAGCGCCCTGGGCGAGACGGTGCGCGCCCTGGACCACGCGGGCATCGAGGCGGAGGACATCGCCCTGCGCCGCCCCACCCTGGACGAGGTGTTCCTGCACCTCACCGGCCGCACGGCCACCCCGGCCGACGATGCGGCCGCCGACGCCGAATCCGGCCGAAAGGCAGTCGCAGCATGAGCGCCACCACCCCGTTCCAGCTCCCCCAGATGCCGGTCATCCCGCGCGGCCCGCTCTCGCGGCTGCGCTGGGCCGTCGCCGACGGCTGGACCGTCACCCTGCGCGGCATGACGCACTGGGTGCGCGAACCGGGCACCCTGGTCGGCGCGCTGACCTTCCCCATCCTGATGGTCCTGATGTTCGGCTACTTCTTCGGTGGCGCGATGCAGGTCCCCGGCGGCGGCGACTACAAGGAGTTCCTCGTCCCCGGCATGTTCGTGATGACGATGGTCTTCGGCATGGGCGAGACGGTCACCGCCGTCGCCGCCGACAAGAACCGCGGCATCACCTCCCGCTTCCGCACCCTGCCGATGTCCCCCTCCGCGGTGGTCGTCGGACGCGCCGTCACCGACATGATCAGTTCGGTGCTCGCGCTGGCCGTCCTGATGGGCGTCGGCCTGCTGATGGGCTGGGAGGCCCACGGCAGCGCCGGCGACACCGCCCTCGCCGTCGGCCTGCTGCTGCTCCTGCGCTTCGCGCTCGTGTGGGCCGGCGTCTACCTCGGCCTGCTGATGAGCGGACCCGAGGGCATCACCATGGTGCAGACCCTGGAATTCCCCATCGGCTTCCTCACCAGCGCCTTCGTGGCCCCCTCCACGATGCCGGGCTGGCTCGGCACCATCGCCGAGTGGAACCCGCTGTCCTCGACCGTGCTCGCCACGCGTGAGCTGTTCGGCAATCCCGGCTTCGGCGGCGACTCCTGGATCGCGCAGAACTCCCTGCTGATGGCCGTGGTGTGGCCGGTGGTCCTGACCGCCGTCTTCTTCCCGCTCTCCGTACGCCGGTTCAGGAATCTGACAACCTGATCACCGGCAGGGGCACGGACCGAACGACCGAGGAACGGACGCATGGTGTGGATTGCGCGTGAACAGGCCGGACTCCTGGCGCGGTGCGCGGCCGTCTTCGAGCCGGGCGACCCGGCCCGGACCGGCCACGTCCTGCTGTGGAACCCGGACGGATCCCCGCCGCCGGACGTGCCAGGCGGCCGGGCCGGCGAGGCCGTCCTGCTCACCGCCGACGGGGAGCGCGCCCTGCCGGTGCTCCGCCTCGCCCTGGCGGACGCGCTGCCCGTGCTCGCCCACGCCCGCCGCGCCCACGAGGAGCGGCTGACCGCCGGGCCCGTCCCCACCGCCCCCGTTCCCACCGCCCCCGTCCCCGCCGCCGGGCCCGTCCCCACCGCCCCCGTCCCCGCCGCCCCCGTCCCCGCTGCCGGGCCCGTCCCCACCGCCCCCGTTCCCGCCGCCCCCGTTCCCGTCGCCGGCCCCGTCCCCACCGCCCCCGTTCCCGTCGGCCCGGTCCACCCGGCCGCCGCGTTCTGGGGCGGTGCCCTCGCCCTCGCCCTGCACCTCGCCGCCCGCGAACGGCTCCTGCCCGGCGTCTCCGCCGGCGGCTACGACGCCTGGCGGACCGGCCCCTACGACCCCGACGACGTGCTGCGGCTGCGCGCCCTGGCCGCCGCGGCGCCCCCCGAGGCGCTGGCCCTGCCCGTCGCCCCCGGCTCCGGGCTGCTGCCCGAGGCCGACACCGTCCTGCGGGCCTTCCTCGACGCCGTCGCCGACGTGCTGCCGCGCACCCCGGCCGCCGAGACCGCCACCGGCCGCGCCGCGTTCGCGGCCACCACCCCCCAGCACGTGCCCCAACTGCGCGCCTGGGCCGAGGAGATCTCCCAGGGCGTCGACTCGGGCGTCCGGGTCTCCCTGCGCGTGGTCGTCGGCGACGGCGACGGCGACGGGGACGGGGACGCCGAACCGCGCGTACGGATCGAACCGCGGGTCGCGAGCCTCGCCGACCCCACCGTGTCCCTGGCCGCCGCCGAGCTCTTCGACGGCGCCCCGGGGACCCTGGGCCCCCGCGCCCAGACCGACACCGTCCTCGCCGTACGCCGCGCCGCCGGCGTGTGGGAGCCCCTGCAACGGCTGCTCCCGGTGCCCCGCGAGACCGTCCTCGACGACCGCGAGACCACCGCGCTGCTCGGCGACGCCGGAGCCCGGCTGCGCGCCCACGGCGTCGACGTCCACTGGCCGGCCGACGGAGCCCGCGGCCTGAGCGCCCACGCCCTGGTCGGCGCCGACCGCGAACCCCCGGCCGACCTGCGCGCGTTCATGGGAGACGGCACCGTCGACCTGCGCTGGCAGCTGCGCCTGGACGGCGAGCCGCTCACCGAGGAGGAGACCGCCAAGATCGCCGACGAGGGCCGCCCGGTGCTGCGGCTGCGCGACCGCTGGGTCTTCGTACCGGCCGAGCTCGCCCGCAAGGCCCGTACCCGCGAACTGAAGCCGCTCACCGCCATCGAGGCGCTCTCCGTCGCCCTCGGCGGCTTCACCGAGATCGCCGGCGAGCAGGTCCCCGTCGTCCCCGGACCCTGGCTGGTCGCCCTGCGCGCCCGCCTCGCCGAACCCGACGGCGGCGACGAGCAGACCGCCGCGCCCGCCGCCCTCGCCGCCACCCTGCGCGACTACCAGCTGCGCGGACTGCGCTGGCTGGACCGGATGACCTCGCTCGGCCTCGGCGGCTGCCTCGCCGACGACATGGGCCTGGGCAAGACCGTCCAGCTCATCTCGCTCCACCTGCTGCGCCAGGAGGACCCGCGCAGCCAGGGCCCCACCCTGGTGGTCTGCCCGGCCTCGCTTCTCGGCAACTGGGAGCGCGAGGTGGGCCGGTTCGCGCCCGGCACCCCCGTACGCCGCTTCCACGGCCCCGGACGCAGCCTGGACGGCGCCGGCAGCGGCTTCGTCCTCACCACCTACGGCACGATGCGCCTGGACGCCGAGCTGCTGGCCGCCCACACCTGGGGCATGGCCGTCGCCGACGAAGCCCAGCACGTCAAGAACCCGGCCTCCGCCACCGCCCGCGCCCTGCGCCGGATCCCGGCCGGTGCCAAGGTCGCGCTGACCGGCACCCCCGTCGAGAACAGCCTCTCCGAGCTGTGGGCCGTCCTCGACTGGACCACCCCCGGACTCCTCGGCACGTACGGGCACTTCCGCCGCCGCTGGATGGCCCCGATCGAGGCCGAGCGCACCGGAGCCGTCACGGCCGAGGAGGGAGCGGACACCGCGGCCCGGCTCGCCGGCCTCGTACGGCCCTTCCTGCTGCGCCGCCGCAAGTCCGACCCGGGCATCGCCCCCGAACTGCCGCCCAAGACGGAGACCGACCGTCCCGTCGCCCTGACCGGCGAGCAGAGCGCCCTGTACGAGAAGCTCGTACGCGAGGTCATGGCCGAGATCCGGTCCACCGAGGGCATCGCCCGCTCCGGCCTGGTCCTGAAACTGCTCACCGGCCTCAAACAGATCTGCAACCACCCCGCGCAGTTCCTGAAGGAGGCCGCGGACCAGGAGGCCGGCGCGGTCCGGCTCACCGGCCGCTCCGGGAAGCTGGAGCTGCTCGACGAACTCCTCGACACCATCACGGCGGAGGACGGGGCCGTCCTCGTCTTCACCCAGTACGTCGCCATGGCCCGGCTGCTGGAGGCCCACCTGCGCGAGCGGGGCGTACCGGCGCAGCTGCTGCACGGCGGGACGCCCGTGCCCAAGCGCGAGGAGCTGGTGCGCCGCTTCCAGGACGGCGAGGTGCCGGTCTTCCTGCTCTCGCTCAAGGCGGCGGGCACCGGGCTCAACCTGACCCGCGCCGACCACGTGGTGCACTACGACCGCTGGTGGAACCCGGCGGTCGAGGCACAGGCCACCGACCGCGCCTACCGGATCGGGCAGACCCGCCCCGTGCAGGTCCACCGGCTGATCGCCGAAGGCACCATCGAGGACCGGATCGCCGCGATGCTGGCGTCCAAGCAGGAGCTCGCCGACGCCGTACTCGGCTCCGGCGAGCAGGCGCTGAGCACGCTCGGCAACGATGAGCTGGCGAACCTGGTCGAGCTGAGGAGCACTTGAATCCTCCCCTCCCTGAAGGGAGTCAATTTCTCACCCTCCAGGACTGATCTGGGGATTTCTGGCTCAGGCAGCCACGCGGGGCAGCGCCCCACGTGGTCTTGCGCCCTCAGCACCAGCCGGGTTGAGACCAGCCCGGACTAGCATCACGCGGGCGGAGTTCTTGTCCCTGGGGGACACGGCTCCGCACGTGGTGCAGGTATAAGTTCGTTCTGAGAGGGGGAGTGCGTGCTTGGTTCTCGCTCCGCACTGCGCGCAATCCATGGTGGTGTGCGCGGGGTGTACCAGGTGCACGGTCCGGCCGTGCTTGCGGCTCATCTCGACCAGGGCCGCCTTCGTCGCGGAGATCGCCGCATCGGCCGCCTTGCGGGCCATGGTGGACTTGGCGAGAAACTTCGGACGGAAGTCCTCTACCGCGATCTGGTCGAAGTCGCGGACGACGGACTTGGCCCACTTACGGCCGGTGTCCTGGCGTTGCCGGGCCACTTTCTTGTGCAGCTTCGCGACTCGCTTCTTCGCCGCTCGGTAGCCCCTCGAACCGGGCTTGTTCTTCGCCGGTTTCCGGCGAGCCATGATTCGCTGGTAGTGCGCGAGGCCGACTGCGGCCTTCTTGCCGTGCTCGGCGTGCGGGAGGTCGTGGTCGTCGCTGGTAGTGGTCGCGGTCTCCTTCACTCCCCAGTCGATGCCGATCACCGCGTCGGTTTCGGTAAGCGGCTCGATCTCGGCGGGGACAACAAAACTCGCGTACCAGTGGCCGAGACTGTCTTGAAAGACACGCACGCTGGACGGTTCAGCGGGGAGGTCCCGAGACCACACCACCGTCAAGGAGATCCCGCCCGCCAGGTGCAGTCTCCCGTCCTTCAACCGAAAACCCCGCTTGGTGTAGTTGAGGGACGGCAGCGCTTCCCGCTTCTTCTTCCACTTCGGCATCCCCGCCCGCTGCGCCATGGGCAGCCGGTCCTTGATGTCCTTCTGCGCCTTGGCACGGGACTTGCCGAAATCCCGGATCAACTGCTGCTGCGGAACCGAGGACCCTTCGCGAAGCCATGTGTTTCTGGTACGGGCTTCTGTCAGCATCTTGTCGAGCTGGGCTGGGCCGCAGGTGCGCTTGTCCGTCCCTTCAGGCCGGTCCTTGTTCCACAGGTGTGTCTGCTTCGACTTCGTGCAGCACTCGTTCCACACCCACCGGCACCGGTTCCACTCCGCGTTGAGCAGCGCGAGCGCGGTGGACGACACACGCAGGCGGAAGGTCCACCGGGCATGCCCGGCAGCCCCCGCCGTCGGAGTCGCAGTCATCCCAACAATCTATCCCCCACTACTGACAACAACCGAAAGCACAGGTCAGACCAGATGCGAACCGGCCTCTGGCGCTCCGCGCCTGCCCCCCAAGGACCCATTCCTCTCCGGCCTGAAGGCTGCGGCCTGGGAGAAATCTGGTGATGGCCGAAGGACACGACAGCGCACGGGGGTTCGCCGCCTTCGCCGCGCGCAAGGGCGGCCGGGCGCGCGGCAAGTCCTGGTGGGGCGGACAGTTCGGGCAGGCCGTCGAGGACCTCTGGCCCGAGGAGGACCCGCTCAAGCGCGGCCGGACCCTGGCCCGCTCGGGCCGGATCGGCCCGCTCACCGTCAGCCCCGGCCGGATCGCGGCCCAGGTCCACGGCGCAGAGGACGGCCCGTACGCCGCCGAGCTGACCCTGCGGGTGTTCGAGGACGAGGAGTGGGACGCGCTGTGGGAGAAGACCGCGGACCGGCCCGCCGAGGCCGAGGCGCTCCTCGCGGGTGAACTCCCGCCCGATCTGCTGGAGGCGGCCGAGGACGCCCGGCTGGGGCTGCTGCCCGGCTACGGGGACCTGGAGCCGGACTGCGACTGCGACGACCCGGACCATCCGTGTGCGCACGCCGTCGCGCTGGCCTACCAGTTCTCGTGGCTGCTGGACGAGGAGCCGGGCCTGCTGCTGTTCGTGCGCGGACGCGAGGCCGAGGAGGCGGCGCAGGAGCTGGGCTCGGTGCTGATGCTGCGGGCCATGATGTCGATGGACGAGTCCGAGGACCCGGAAGACGACGGCGGCGAAGGGGACGGGGAGGACGGGGACTCCGGCGCGGCACCCGACACCGCGGGCCCGCCGCTGCGCGGCACCCCCGCCGCCGAGGCCTACGCCCGCCCCGCCGTGCCCCTGCCCCCGCTGCCGCCGATGCCCGCGCCCGCCACCCCGGCCGAGGACGCCGAGGCGGTCACCGGGATCGCCGCGGACCCGCTGGAGCGCCTGGTCGCCGACGCCGCCGTACGGGCCCGCGCCCTGCTCGCGTACACCCACGGCATCACCGCCGAGCCGCCCGCCCCCCTGGACCCGTGGCAGGACACCGTACGGCTCGCCGCCACCCACCCCGACCCGCGGGTGCCCGAACGGCTGCGCGCGGCCTCGGACCGGGCGGCCGAACTGGAGCGGGCCGCACAGGCCTGGCGCCACGGCGGCGCGGCCGGCCTGCGCACGCTGGAGGAGGCCTGGGATCCGCCGGCCCAGGAGACCGCGCGGGCCCGTACGGCCCTGGCGGCCGCCTGGGAGGGCGAGGAACTGCCCGGGCTGGAGGTGTCCGGCAACCACTGGACGCTGACCGGCCGCGGCCTCCAGCTGCGGCGCGGCCGGGACGGGCGCTGGTACCCGTACCGCGAGCGCGCGGGCCAGTGGTGGCCGGCCGGACCGCCCGACACCGAACAGGCCCTGGTCCTCGCCGGACTCCTGGAGGAGGACACGGCCCGAGAATAGATCCGCAAACTCGCGCATCAGGCCGGCTCGACGTTGCTAACAGCGGTGGAAATCTCGCGGCCGGAGGAGACACGGATGTAGGCGAGTTCGACCCAGTGCTCATGAACGACCGAGTCCGACACGTTTTCGTTGACGACCGCCATCAGCTCGCCCTCGGCACCGGAGGCGATGTCGCGCACCTGCCGATGGAGCAGCCGGTGCGGAACGTACTCGTACCGCTCACTCATCGGTCTGTGCCTCGCCGCTGGTGATGAAGCGTTCGAAGCCGACCAGCGCACGGTCAAGGAGTTCGGCGCTGGGCTGACGCACTGCGGCGATGCCGACGCCCGGGGTGTCCGGGGTGTCGAGGCCCAGTACGGCGCGGGCGGAGCGTTCACGGCCCGGGGGGTAGGCGGGCCTGGGCGGTGAGTCGCACTTGAGGTCGGGCATGGCGATCCCTCTGTCACTCGGTGTACCGCTGACGTAGCAGCCTGCACATGAATGGTCCACCGGTGGACCAGTCAGGTCAAGAGGGGTGCACGAAAGAGGCCCCCGCTGTTTCGGACGCTGATGGTGCGTCCGAAACAGCGGGGGCCTCCCAGCGGAACGAGATCACTCGCCCATCGTGTACTCCTCCGTCCGCGCCCAGCGCCCCGCAGGATTCACGCCCACCTCGTACGCCAGCACCTCACCCTGCGCGTCATACACCGCATGCCGGACCTCGGATACCGCCTCCGGGCCCTCCATCTGCAACAGGGCCAGTTCCGCATCCGTCGCCAGCCGCGCCGTCCACCAGTCCCGCCCCGTGTGCGGCACCCGCCCGGTCTGCATCTCGACATATCGCGTGGTGCCCTCACGTACCCGCTCGCGCGTCAGCAGCCGGGGCGCCGCCTGCCCCACCGCCATCGTGAACCAGCTCGTCGACGTGGCGACCGGCCGCTCACCCTCGAACGTCACGCGATCGCGGCGCACCACCGGCTCGCCCGCTTCGATCCCGAGGCCGGCGGCCACGTCGTCTGGGGCCGGTACGGTCTCAGCGCCGACGATCTCGGCGTACTCGCCTGCGGTATAGATCTGGCCCGTGGCCAGGGCGGTGGCGTAGCGCTCACCCGCGCTGCGAGCAAGTGGTGTGCGCTCGCGGACGGTAGAGCCGGTGCCCTGGCGGGTCTCCACCAGACCTTCCTGTCGCAGTACATCCAAGGCCTTGACGACGGTGGAGCGGGAGACGCTCCAGCGCTCCGTCAGTTCACGCTCCGACGGGAGGGCGGCGCCGGGTGCCAACTCGCCGCGGACGATGCGGCCTCGGAGGTCGGCGGCGATCTGGTCGTACTTGGGCAGTGCCATTGGCTATCCCCATGACTAGTGGACTGGTCCAGTGGTCATGCTGTGCCCTGACGCGCGTAGAGGTCAAGCCCCCGCCGGACGCACTAAAGCCTTTGCGCCTGATTCGAGAAGAGGCCGGCCGGAGATCCCGGCCGGCCTCTTGACGCTTGGTTTGACGGTGTGACAGACGGCTATCCGATGGTGAGGAACTCGTTCCATTTGTCTTCGTCGCGGCCGGAGGCGGGGCCGAGGGTGGCGGTGCCGCCCTGGTACAGCCACTGGTTGCCGAGGTTGTCGACCGCCCAGATGTCGGGGATGCCGTCGCCGGTGGCGTCGGCTGTGCCGAGGATCATGGGGATGGCGGTGCGGCCCCAGCCGGTGGTGGCGTAGGTGTAGTCCACCCCGCCTGCTGCGTTGGCTGACGCGGCGAGGGAGGCGAGGTCGACGCCGCCGTTGGTGCCCGGCTTGCCCTTGCGCAGGAGGATTCCGGCGTTCGCGTTGGCGTTGTCGCGGAAGAGGAGGTCGGGGACCTTGTCTCCGGAGACGTCACGGACGCCGATGAGGTCGCGCGGTGCCCAAACCACGCCGGCCATCTTGGTGTGGCTGGTGAAGCTGGATCCGGTGTAGCCGGAGAACGCCCAGAGACTGTCGGCGTCGAGGGCGAACATGTCGGCCAGGCCGTCGCCGTCGACGTCCTCGGTGACGATGATCTGCCGGAACGTCGCCGGGTCGGGTGCGCCGGGCGGCAGGAGGATTTCCGTGCGACGGGCCACGTCGAACTGTCCGGTGCCGATGCCCGGGTAGATGTACAGCTTGCCGTCGGGCATCCGGGCGATGAGGTCGGTCAGCCCGTCGCCGGGGAACCAGTCCGTGGAGTGCCCGATGAGCGCCGGCTTGCCGTTGGCGCCGGTCTTCCAGTAGCCGGCAGCGACGGGCAGGCCGTCCTGGACGGCGCCGGGGATGTGGACGTCGGTGTCCCCCGTGGCGTCGCCGCCGTACGTGCGGAGGTTGCCCTCCTTGTCGATGGCGAACAGGTCAGGGTGGCCGTCGCCGGTGGCGTCGCCGGGCTTGTCCAGGCCGGCCCGGGGGCTGACCAGGAACTTGTAGGTGGTCTGGGGGGAGACGTTTCCGTACTTGTTGACGGTACGGACGTAGAGGATGTTGGGCCCGGCCGTATCGACCTGGAGCACGACGGAAGCCTTGTCCGCGCCGTTCAGGGTCAGCTCGGCCTTCTTGTCGAAGAGGGGCCGGTTCAGGCTGTACTGGTACTCGCGGATATCCGCGACTTTCGCGCCATTGCCGCTGAACAGGACTCTCTGGCCAGGTGTGCCGGCCGGGTTCGCGCTCCACTCGGTGTGGTTGTCGCCGGGTTCCGGGAAATCGGCGGAGGAGACGGCAGGATTGGGCGGGACGACGTGGCTGACGGTGAAGGTGCACCAGCCACCGCCCCCGGAGTCGTTGGGTCCGCTGCCGGATCCCCACCCGTCCTTGTCACGGACGCGGGACAGCCACTGGTAGGTGACGCCCGAATCAAAGTCATCCAGGGGTACTTCGTGGAAGACGACGCCGTCGCTGTTGGGCTCATGCCAGTCGTTGTAGACCTGGGCGCCCGTGACGGTGTTCCAAACCTCGATCTGGACCTTGTCGATGGTGTCGAGGCCGTCGCGGTCGCTGGCCTTGACCTGGAAGGTGATGTTCGTCTTGCCGATACCGGTGCCCGGGCTCGTCGTCAGGCAGCGGCCGCCGGGAGTGGTCTGCATGTTCGCCGCGGTCGGGGTGTCCGGCGGGTGGTTGTACTTGACCTCGATGTACGGGGCGGTCTCGCCATTGGCGATGAACTTCTTCCAGTACCAGGAATCCGACTCGTTCGGCGCGGCGAAGCCGAGGGACAGGGCGCCCCAGCCGCTGGCGGCTGCCTCGGCGACCAGGCCCTTGATGTCGGGGGCGATCCAGTTGTCCGGGCAGGAACTGTTGTAGCCGTAGCCGGCGAGCTCGGTGGCGACCTTGCGGTTCCAGTAGGTGCCGTTGTTGGTGCTGTTCCAGGTACTCGAGGAGGTGATGTAGGGGGTCGAGTAGATGTCCATCGGCTTCTGCTCGCACGACCACGAGTACGTCTGCAGGGCGCGGACGCTGGCGGAGATGATGCCGGCGCCGTGGAGCGAACCGCCGAAGTCGAAGTTGAAGATGGAGCGGGAGGTGCCGCCGGTGGTGGACTCGTAGCCGACGCGCGCTTCGTTGGTGCCGCTCGCGTTGTAGTTCTGCCCGTTGTAGAAGCTCGAGTTGCCCTCGGTCTTGTAGAGCAGGGTCCAGGAGTGCTTGTGGCCCTTGAAGGAGGGGTCGATGAACACCGGGTACACCGTCTCCGGCGCGGTCAGCAGACCGCTGTCGGGGGTGATGGCCAGGGTGTTCTCGGTGAGGGCGGGCTTGGCGGGCTTCAGACGCGCGCCTTCCGCACCGGCCAGCCCGGACAGGCCGAGGGTGGGGTGCTGTGCGGCCTTCTCGGTGGGCTGCCAGGCGGGCTCGTTGTCGGTGGTGGCGACCTTGCCGCTGGAGTCCCACATCATCGGGGTCGGCGAACCGGCGACTTCCTCGTCCTGCGCGTTGCGTGCGCTGACCGCACCGGATTCCGCGTCGAGGCGGAAGGTGAGGTCGGGTGAGGCGAGCCGGTACTTCAGCTGGCCGAGCAGCGGGTCGGCGGCGGCCTGGCGGTCCTTGACGACCAGGACATGCGAGTAGCCGCCGTCCTGCGCGGTCATCACCAGATCGACTCCGGGGCGCACGTTCTCGTACAGGGCGCGCGGGCCGTCGATGACGGGTTCGGGGAGGGTTCCGGGCCAGGAGACGACGATGTCGTGGCCGGCGGTGTTCAGCCGGACCAGCTCAGTCCACACCTCACCCGGCGTGTCCTGCCGCAGCGCGACACGGGTGACCGAGCGAGAAGCCCGCTGGCCGCCTGCGTCGGCGGCGTGCTGCTTGGATCCGGCGCTGAAGACGACTCGGCCGTTGACGGCCTTCGCCGCGTACCCGGCCTCCACCCTGTGGAGGGTGGTGTCGATCGGCTTCCAACCACCGTCGACCTGCGCACGGACGGCGGAGCTGAAGACCTGCTTGCGGTACGTACCGTCAGGCCGCGCCCAGGTCGTGGTGTTCGCACTGCGGGCGGCCGTGACCTCGACCTCCTTGCCGGAGGCCGCGGCCAGACGCCGGGCTTCCGGCTCGGCGATCGGCGCCTGCTCGGCCTGACGGGCCTTCGGCTTCTCGTCCCCCGCCACGTGCACGCCGACCGGCAGCGCTACCGCCGCGGCGAGGAGGGCGGCCAGACCGCCCAGCGTCCGGCGGCGTCTGAACCAGCGCGTTACCGGAACGGCGGCAACTTCCTTTTCCGGAGATCTAGTTGGCGGACTTTCGTCCACGGATTCGCTGACAGACACAGGCGTACTTCTCCCCCCTCGGGCACACAACTCAGCAGCCCTCGGTACTCACAAATCGAATTTCGGCCACAGGCCGAGCAACACATGAAAGGCCGACTCCCCAGCAGGCCCTTTCACGCATATGGGTGCGAGCCGAGCATGAACCATCCCACCGACATCTGCACCCCCTAAACCTGCCCCCCACCCATGCGGTTCGGTGCTATTTGCAGTGATTGCCCCACCCTATGTGGCAGGTAAGGTGAGAAAGCCCACACCGGATATCGGAACCGTTGGTTTTCAGGCTCACCGGCCGCAGAATCAGCTGCTAATTGTCAGTTTCCTGCCGGTCGTGTGCCCTCGGCCGCGACGGCAGAGCGTGGGGGGTCCACATGTCGCCGTTCACGGCGAATTTCCGCCTGCCCGGAAACAGAAAGGCACGCGCGAAACGCGCGCGCCTCGCCGGGCGCACCGGCATCACACTCTCCGTGGTGCTGAGCGCAACACTCTTGCCCGTCCAAGCCTGGGCAGCGCCACCAGGCGACCGCACCGGCGTCGCCCTGCCAGGCCTCCAGAAGGACCTGAAGGCGAAGCGCGACGAGGTCGCCTCCGCGCAGCTGGAAGGGTGGCTGGGGGATCCGCCTACGCTGCCTGACCCCTATGCGCCGACCGCAGTGGCGCTGCCGGCGGGTGGCTCCGGCAGTGTCGCGCTGGCCGCTGGTGCCGAGTTCACCCAGGTGGGCACGCTGCCCGTCAGCATCGGCAAGGTCGAGAACACGGGTACCGCTCCGTCGGGGACCTGGTCGGCTGCGGTCTCGGACCGCGCCACGACCGAGGCCGCAGGCATCGACGGCGCCATGATCAAGATCACGCCCCCGGCCGACGCGGTGAACCCGGTCGACGTCGCGCTGGACTACTCGAAGTTCGAAGACCTGTACGGCACCGAGTGGTCCTCGCGCCTGAAGCTTCGGCAGTTCCCTGCCTGCTTCCTCGACGTGCCCCGGCCTGCCGGATGCGACGTGTCCACGGACGTCCCCAGCTCGAACGAACCCGGCAAGAAGCGCGTCATCGCAACCCTGAACCCGGCCGCGGCTCCTGTTCAGGGCATGCACACGATGACCGGTGGCAGTGCCCAGACGGTGCTGGTCGCCTCAGACAGCGGGGCGGGTGCCGGCGGTACGTACAAGGCCACGTCGCTGTCCGCTTCCGGGAACTGGACGGCCGGCGGCAGCGGGGGCGGGTTCTCCTGGACCTACCCGCTGACCGTGCCGCCCGCCCCGGCAGGCCCGACCCCTTCGATCGCGTTCTCGTACTCGTCCCAGTCGGTGGACGGCAGGACGTCGGTGACCAACGGGCAGGCGTCATGGATCGGGGACGGCTGGGACTACAGCCCGGGCTTCATCGAGCGCCGCTATCGCACGTGCTCCGAGGACCTGAAGGCCTCGTCCAAGGGCAAGCCGAACAACGACAACACCACGGACAAGAAGAAGGGCGACCTGTGCTGGGCCGGTGACAACGTCGTCCTCTCCCTGAACGGGTCGACGACCGAACTCGTCCGCGACACGGCGACCGGCAAGTGGGTTCCCGCCTCCGACGACGGCTCACGGGTCGAACTCAAGTCCGGCGGCGGCAACGGCAACGGCGCGCGCAACGACGAGTACTGGGTCGTCACCACCCGCGACGGCATGCGCTACCACTACGGCCGCCACAACGTGGGCACCCACGGCGACGGCACCTCACCGCAGAACGTCACCGACTCCGTCTTCACCGTCCCGGTCTTCGGCAACCACCCCGACGAACCCTGCTACACCACGGTGTACGCGAACTCCTCCTGCCAGCAGGCATGGCGCTGGAACCTCGACTACGTCGAGGACGTCCACGGCAACGCCATGATCATCGACTGGAAGAAGGAAGAGAACCGCTACGCTAAGAACGAGAAGTACGAGGACAAGGACGCCACCAAGGTCGGCTACACCCGAGGCGGCTACCCGGTCCGCATCCTCTACGGCCTGCGCGCCAACAACCTCAACGGACCCCCGGCCGGCCGCGTCGAGTTCGGCGTGGAGCAGCGGTGCTTCGCGGAGGTCTCCAACTGCGACGACGCCCAGTTCGGCACCAAGAACGCGCTCGGGTGGTGGGACACCCCCAGCTCCCTGCACTGCAAGATGGCCGCCACTCGCTGCGACATCGCCTCGCCGACCTTCTGGTCGCGCATGCGCCTGAAGACCGTCACCACTCACGGTCAGCGCACCGAGGGCTCCACAGCCCTGACCAAGGTCGACCAGTGGGCGCTGAAGCAGTCACTGCCCAAGCACCGCAGCGACACCAGCCCCCCGCTGTGGCTGGACTCCATCACCCGCACCGGCTACAGCCCCTCGAACAGCGAGATCGGCGAGACGCTTCCCGAGGTGTCCTTCATTGCCAACGGCAAGGACATGCCCAACCGCGTCGTCAAGCCCAAGGACCCGGTAACCGGCAAGCCCGACGCCGCCCCGGACTTCGACCGTCTCCGGGTGGAGACGATCCGCACCGAGACCGGCGGCGACATCCACGTCACCTACTCCGCCCCCTGCGACCTCGGCACCACGATCCCGGATCCGGCGAAGAACACCAGCCGCTGCTTCCCGGTCCGCTGGTCGCCGGACCCGGACCTGGCGCCGGAGAAGACACCCACGGAGGTGTTCAACAAGTACGTCGTGGAGCGCGTGGCCGAGAGGGACCGCGTCGCCCAGCAGCCGGATGTCGTCACCACGTACACCTACGAGGGCGGCGCGGCCTGGGCGAAGGACGACGACGAGCTCTGCAAGCCGGAACTGCGTACCTACAGCCAGTGGCGCGGCTACGGCAGTGTTCTCACCACAACGGGCAAGACCGAGAACGAGGGCAAGTCCACCGCGACCGAGCAGTCCCAGACCCACACCCGCTACTTCCGCGGCCTGTCCACCGCTGGGAACACGGTCACTGTCAAGGACTCCACCGGCACCGACCTCGGCGAGGACAAGCCCCGCTATCAGGGCCAGGTCGCCGAGACCATCACCTACAGCAAGGCTGGCGACAGGGCCGAAGACCGCCGCGTCGAGAACCGCCACATCACCCGGCCCTTGGACTCCGGCGCACCCACTGCGAGCCGCGCCAGAATCGACGACGCGGGGCGAAAGGTCGAGGCGTACCGCGCGGGCGTCGAGTACACCGAGGAGATCCAGGCTGTCAGCGGCGGCAAGTCACGGATGGTGCGCACCGACCATACCTACGACGCCGCCTACGGCCTGCCGCAGACCACGCAGACCGCGGTCAAGGAAAGGACCGGAAGCGGCGCCTGGACCTTGGTCAAGCAGGCCTGCAGCAAGCCCACCTACGTCCACAACACCGCGAGCAACCTGATCGGCCTGCCCGCCGAAGTCAGTGAGACGACCGGCGACTGCACGGAAGCCGGGATCAAGGCCGGAACCGTCCTGAGCGCCGCCCGTACCTCCTACGACGCAGTCAACGCCTTCGGCACCGCCCCCACCAAGGGCCTGCCGTACCAGGTCGACAGCCTCGACGGGGCGGGCACCGGCTGGATCACTTCCGGGCGCAGCGAGTACGACGCGCTCGGCCGCACGATCAAGACGTACGACGCGCTCGGCAACCCGTCGACCACGACGTTCAACCCCGCGACCGGACCCGCGTTCACGGTCACGGCGACCAATGCTCTCGGGCACACGGTGAGCACGAAGCTGGATCCCGCCCGCGGCAGTGTCCTCGAGGCGACCGACGCGAACGGCCGCAAGGTCACCACCGCCTACGACGAGCTCGGCCGCAGCACCAAGGTCTGGACCCCGTCGCAGAAGCCCGCCGACAGCCCGGCCTACACGTTCGACTACCAGATCGAGGCGGAGAAGAAGCCGGCCGTCACCACCCGTGCGCTGAAGGACGACGGCACCTACAGCACCTCGATCGCGATCTACGACGGCCTCCTGCGGCCCCGCCAGACCCAGACCGAAGGCCCGGGCGGCGTACGCGTCATCACCGACACCCTCCACTCCGCGAACGGAACCGTCGAGCAGACCAACAACGCCTACCTCGCCGAAGGCGCCCTGGACACGGAACTCTTCGTCCCCGCCTCAAACACCGAAGTCCACAACTCCACCCGGACCGCCTACGACGGCCTCGGCCGCGCCATACGCACCACCACCGTCGAGAAGGGCACGGACAAGCACTCCGCCACCACCCAGTACGGCGGCGACTGGACCCTCACACGCAGCGCCATGTCCGCCACCGGGGCGACGCCGCTGCCCGGCAGCCGCGCGGTCAAGACGAGCACCGACGCCCTGAACCGCACCACGATGGTCGAGCACTACACCTCCACGGCCGCCACGGACGTCGACCCATCGGTGGCCAACAATCCCGCGACGACCAAGACCCGGTACGAGTACGACGCCCGGGGCAAGCTCGCCAAGGTCACCGACCCCGCCGGCAACAACTGGACCTACGCCTACGACACCCGCGGCCGGATGACCTCATCCACCGACCCCGACATGGGCAGCAGCACGTTCGCCTACAACAACCTCGACCAGCAGATCACGGCCACCAACGTCTACGGGCTCGCCCAGCACACCAAGTACGACGCACTGGGCCGCAAGACCGAACTGCGCAACGACAACCCCACCACCGGGTGGCTCGTCGCCACCTGGACCTACGACACCCTCCCCGGTGCCAAGGGCCAGCCCGTCTCCGCCACCCGCAACTGGGGCGAAGGCCGCTTCTACAGCAGCGAGGTCACCGGCTACGACAGCGAGTACCGGCCCACCGGCTCGAAAATCACCATCCCCGACCTGCCGAACGCCCAGACCACCAAGGGCCTGGCCGGCACCTACGCCTACAGCACCACCTACACACCCACCGGCAAGGTCCAGTCGACGACCCTCCCGGCCACCGCCGGCGGTCTCGCGGCCGAGAAGCTGATCACCCGGTACAACAAGGACGGCATGGTGCAGACCATGTCCGGGCTGACTTGGTACACCGCCGACACCGTCTACAGCCCCTTCGGCGAGGTCCTGCGCACGGCCACCGGCAACGCACCCCACCGCGTGTGGACCACCAACACCCACGACCCCCACACCGGCCGGGTCACCACAGCCGAAAGCCACCGCGAAACCCGCGACCCGTACTCCCAGTCCCACCTCCTGTCGTCCCTCACCTACACCTACGACACGGTCGGCAACCCGACCTCCATCACCGACGCCCAGCCCGACACCCGACCCACCGCCACCAAGGACTCACCGCTCCTGGTGGACCGCCAGTGCTACACGTACGACAACGTCGGCCAGCTCACCCGAGCCTGGACGGGCAAAACCGCAGGCTGCCCCACCAGCCCCGCAGGCCCCGCCCGCTCCGACATCGGATCCGCCCTCCCGGTTGACGCCTACTGGCAGGACTACGAGTTCGACACGATCGGAAACCGCACCAAGCTCACCGACCGCGACCCCGCCGACAGCAACCTCGACGACGTCACCGGCTACACCTACGGCGTCGACATCGGCGGGCCCCAGCCGTCACCGAAGAAGCAGCCCCACGCCCTGACCAAGGTCAACAAGACCACCAAGACCGCCGGCTCCACCATCGACTCCCTGTCGGCGTACACCTACGACCAGGCCGGCAACACCAAGACCCGGACCATCGACGGCGACACCCAGACCCTGAACTGGGACCGCAGCAGCAAACTCCAGTCCGCCACCACCCCCGGCTCCATCGGCTCCGTCGCCGTCACCGGTCTGGCCGGCAAATGCCTCGACGTCCAGGACGGCCAGACCGCCGACGGCACCCCCGTCCAGCTCCTGACCTGCAACGAGACCAAGCCCCAGCAATGGCGCATCACCGGCGACACCATCCAGGCCCTGGGCAAGTGCCTCACCGCCGACGGCAACAAGGCACGCCTGCACCCGTGTGACGGCAGGACCACCCAGAAGTTCACCTACAACGCCACCCACAAGTCCCTGGTCACCGGCACCAACCAGTGCCTGACCGTCCCCAATGACAACCCGGCCGACGGCAACGACCTCGACCTCTACCCCTGCGCCAGCCCCGCCCCCACCACCGCCCAGCAGTGGAACTTCGGCAACACCACCAGCTACCTCTACGACGCCTCCGGCAACCGCGTCCTCCAGGACACCGGCAGCTCACGCACCCTCTACCTCGGTGAAACCGAGATCACCGTCAACAAAGCCGGCCAAGCCCTCGACACCGTCCGCTACTACAGCAGCCCCGGCGCCCCCACCACCATCCGCCGCACCAACGGCAAAGCCACCGGCCACACCCTGTCCCAACAACTGGCCGACCACCACAACACCGCCACCACCAGCGTCGAACAAAAGGACGGCCAGGCCGTCATCCGTCGGAAGACCGACCCGTACGGGAACCCCCGCGGCACCCAGCCCCCGAACTGGCCCGGCGACCGCACCTTCCTCGGCGTCGGCACTGACGACAGCACGACCGGGCTCACCCACATCGGCGCCCGTGAATACGAACCCCAAACCGGCCGCTTCATCACTGTCGACCCCATCATCGACATCACCGACCCCCTCCAGATGAACGGCTACACCTACGCCAACGGCAACCCCATCACCAACTGGGACCCGAGCGGCCTCAAAAGCGAAGAATGCGGCACCCTCTACAACTGCAACGGCAACACCGTCATCACCGCATCCAACGCCAACGAGATCGAGTACTCGAACTGGGGCGGGCAGTCTAGTCAACGACGGTACTACCAGACACATGCGCCGGCCCGATTCAACATAAAGAAGCAACTTGGCAAAAACCTGATCCAGGGATATAAGGACAAGCAAAAGAAGAAGCAGAAACCGAAGGTCACTTCCACCTTCGTCGATCAAGCCTTCTACGGAATCATCAGCAGCGTCGCACACGCGTCATCGCTATTCGGCGGCGTGCTGGGGGATGGTGACTGCTGGAATGGCGGCGCTGGCGCTCCCGGGTGTGACTACGGCGGCTCATTCGACAACTGGATTGCCGGCCAAGGCGTCAACACCGAAGCAGATGCGTACCAAATCCCTGGGTTCCTTGGTGCACTCTGGGCACACGGAAAGACCGGAGCCGGAGGAGGTCCCGGCTTGCTCCGCGGCAAGGGAGGTTGCAACAGCTTCATAGCGGGCACCGAGGTCCAATTGGCAGACGGAACCAGCAAGCCCATCGAGGAGCTGAAGACCGGCGACGAAGTACTCGCCACTGACCCCGAAACCGGTGAAACCGGGGCCAAAGCAGTCACAGCCACTATCTTCACTGAAGATGATAAAGAGTATGTAGACCTCGTCATCCAGACCGCTGACGGCGTCAACACCATCACCACAACCGACCACCACCCGTTCTGGTCCGAATCGGACCAGTCCTGGAAGGACGCCGGAGAGCTCACACCCGGCACCACCCTCCGCGCGGACGATGGCTCACAAGCAGTCATCGCCCAGACCCGCACGTACCGAACCGCGAACGAAACCCACAACCTCACTGTCGCCGACCTCCACACGTACTATGTGCTGGCGGGCCGGACCCCGGTTCTCGTACACAATACGACTCCCATTCCGCCCACTCCTCCAGGCGTCATATACCTGAGGACTGATTTGATTACCGGCGAGGAGTATGTCGGTCAAGCAAAGAGTTGGGATCGATACTTGAAGCGCCAGCGTGAGCATGCGAAGGACTATCCCAACAAATCGTTCACATTTGAAGTCCTCGGCAGGGCAAACCCTGGGCAAGATCTTGACGTCCTAGAGGAGAGCTGGATGCGCGCCGGCGGCGGGAAAAAGGCCGTGCCTGGAAGTGTTCTTGAGAACAGTCGAGTGCAGATGAATGATACCCGCTACAAAGCTGCCGGAGGGACCGTATGCTAGGGAAATATAGAAACGGCGATATTATCGCCATCTCGGTGACCGGCCGGCAGATTGCCTTGGCGCAGGTAATCGAGAAGCTGCGCGGGAATGTGCTGCTAGCAGTGTTCTCCGATCTCCTGAATGTCGACGACTCTCGCGACACGGAGCTACTCGAACTCGGCACGCCAATCTTCCTTCTGGAGACCATGGACATCCGAATCAAGGACGGCACGTGGCCAATCATCGGGAATCAAGAAGTGGTTAACGGGATTCCGACTCCCGAATACAAGGTTTGGGTTGAGCCGCCTGGAGAATACCGAATTCAGGATGTGCATGGAAATTTGGGAGCCTCGATTTCTCCGGAGCGGGCGAGCGGGATGAAGCTCCAGAAATCATTTTCTCCTGCCGTCGTCGAAGCGGCCCTCCGTGGATTCCATGGGCTCGGCCCATGGCGCCCGGCTTTTGACGAGCTGGCATTCTGACCCGTAGGTCAGGATTTTCGCGGCTTATGCCGCAGGGATCGCACCGCTGAAGCCCTACTGCAAGGGCGTGTGGCAGGGCTTCAGCGGTGGCGGCAAGGTCATCACCGACTTCGCCGCGGTGCCGCCTTGACGCGCACCACCTCCGCCGGCTGCGCCGTCCAGACCGATCACGTGGCGTCGACAGCGCGGACCTGAGCTCAAGAGAGGTCGGGCGTTGGCGGTGCTGTTGATCCGAAAACCCTTGGTCTACCCCGTCCGCGGAAGCATCACTGCAGGTCACGGTGCTTCAGCAAGGAACTCGAAGAGTTTCGGTTCAATAGGGATCGTCGCAACACGTGATCACTGACGTGTGGTGGAAAGAAGTTTTGCGTCGGCGGCCGTTCAGTTCGGCTGCGACCGCAGCCAGGTGTTCACGGCTGTGAACCGAGTGGTCGGTGCCCTTGGGTGCCTCTGTGTTTGTCAAGCCCGCGGGCCTGGGTCCGCTGCACCCTCGACGAGAGCCCTTTGAGTTTCTGATCAATAGCCCCACCTGCGAACGGGCCGCCAGCGGGACTCCGATGATCCTCCAGTCGCCGAAACCACGATCGGGACGAGAGGTTCGATCGTGAGGACCGGAAGGAGTCCAGGCCCGTGAAGAGCGCCGGTACCACGGCCGTCCGCGCAGCCCGCTCCCTCGCCGACGGCATCCTCGACCAGGCCCGGCGCCGCCCCGGGGCGCCCGCGCTGGTGTGGCGCGGCCAGGAGATCGGCTACGGCGCCCTGCTGCACCGGGCGGACGCCGAGCGGGCCCGGCTCGCGCGCGTCCCGGCCGGCGCACCGCTGGGCGTGTCCGCCGTCAAGACTCCGGCGGTCATCGCCCTCGTACTGGCCGCCCTGCTGGAGCGGCGCCCCGTACTGCTGTCCTCGCCGCAGCTCGGCGCCGAGGTCACCGCGCGGCTGTACGCCCAGGCGGGCGTGGAGCACGTCCTCGCCCCGCTCGACGAGCCCTTCGAGGAGTCCGGTGCCGGGCCGCGGTTCGCCGACGCCGCGCCGCTCTCGGACGGCGCTCCCGCTCTGCTGCTGACCACGTCCGGCTCCACCGGCACCCCCAAGATCGTGCCGCTGTCGGCGGGAGCCGTCCACCGGTTCACCCGGTGGGCCGCCGACTCCTTCGGCATCGGCCCCGGCACCACGGTCCTCAACCACGCACCGCTCAACTTCGACCTGTGCCTGCTCGACGTGTGGGCCACGCTCGCCCACGGCGGGCGCGTCGTGCTCACCGACACCGACCGGGCCGCCCAGGGCGGCTACCTGCTGGACCTGCTGCTGCGCCACCGGCCCGAGATCGTCCAGGCCGTCCCCCTCTTCTACCGGCTGCTCGCCGATGCCGCCCGCGAGCGCGGCACGGCCGTACCCGGCGTACGGCACGCGCTGTCCACCGGCGACGCCCTGCCCGCACCGCTGCGCGCGGAGCTGCCCGGGCTGCTGCCCGGCGCCCGGCTGTACAACCTCTACGGCTGCACGGAGACCAACGACAGCCTCCTGTACGAGCTGACCGGCGCCGAGGACCCCGCCCTGCCGCTCCCGCTCGGCTCCCCGCTGCCCGGCGTCGGCGCCCTGCTCGTCGACGCCGAGCAGGGGGTGCTCCACGGCCCCGGCACCGGCGAGCTCTATGTCAGCACCCCCTTCCAGACCGAGGGCTACCTCGGCGCCGCGGCCGGCTCGGCCGTGTTCACCGGCCATCCGGCCGGCGCCGACGGCCGCCGCTGGTTCCGCAGCGGCGACCTCGTGACCCGCGACGGCGACGGCACGCTGCGGCTGGCCGGCCGCACCGACTTCCAGGTGAAGGTGCGCGGCGTGCGGATCAACCCGCAGGAGACCGAGCACGTCCTGCTCGAACACCCCGGAGTCCTCGAGGCGGCCGTCGTCGCCCTGCCCGACCCGGTGGCCGGGCGGCTGCTGCACGCGGTGGCCCGCCGGGCGCCCGGCTCCGGCCTCAACAGCCTCACCCTGCGCGGGCACCTGGCCCGGGGCCTGCCCCGCGCCGCCGTCCCCTCGGTCCTGCGGATCACCGACGCCCCGCTGCCCCGGACCTCGACCGGCAAGGTCGACCGCGACCAGGTCGCCCGAACCCACTTCACCAAGGAGAACTGACATGTCACGCATCCAGGCCATCCAGGAATTCATGGTCCGCGAGTTCCTGCCGGACGTTCCGGCCGGCGAGCTGGACGCGGACCTCGACCTCCTGGAGAACGGCGTGGTCGACAGCCTCGGCCTGCTCAAGGTGATCGCGTGGTTGGAGGAGGTCCACCACATCAACACCGACGAGTTCGACCTGGACCCGGAGTTCTTCCGGTCGGTCGCGGCCATCGACGAGTTCATCACGGACGCGTCCCGGCAGCAGGCGGAGGCCGCGTAACCATGCACGACGCCGTCGCCGCCGTCATCGGGCAGGACCGGCCGGTGGACCTGCCCCTGTGGCGCTCGTTCTGGGACGCCCTGCACGAGCGCGGAGCCCAGCACGAGCGGGGGCTGCGCCGGGGCGAGGCCATCGCCCTGCTCGCCTCGCTCTCCACCGCGATGCCCGGCCGCACCACCCTGACCGCGCTGCTCGACTCGCTCGCCGAACGCCGCCCGGGCCACAGGGGCCGCGCGGGGACCGGCCCGGGCGCCTTCGACGGCGCGGTCAACATCGTCGGCACCGGCGGCGGCCCGGCCACCTTCAACATCTCCACCGCGGCCGCGCTGGTCGCCGCCGCGGCCGGCACCCCCGTCGTCAAGACGGGCTCGCGCGCCTACACCTCCTCGATGGGCTCCGTCGACCTGCTGGAACGCCTCGGCATCCCGCTCACCCGCTCGTACGAGGAGACCCACGAGACGCTGGAGGGCTGCGGCATCGCCTTCGCCGGACCCTTCGTCTACCCGGCGGAACTGGCCCTGCTGGCCCGCACCGTCCTGCCCCTCGACATCCGCGGGCTCGGCCGCTGCATCAACGCGCTCGGCCCTTTCCTCGCCGACATGCCGGTCTCCGCGCAGGTCACCGGCGTCTCCGACGCACGCCTCGCGCCCGCGCTGCGCACCGCCGCCGCGCACACCGCCCGCACGGCCCGGCGCCGGGTGTGGCTGGCCGCCAACGACCCGGGCGCCGACGAGCTCCTCGGCTGCGCCGCCAACCGGGTCCACTCCTACGAGCCCGGCGGCGAGGACGAGTTCACCCTCGAGCCGGCCCTGCTCGGGCTGCGCCCCGGCACCCTGGAGGGCCTGCGCCCGCGCGGCGCCGACCCGGTGGCGTACTTCCTCGCCGTCCTCGGCGGCGAGGGGACCCGCGACGCCGAGGACACGGTCTGCCTCAACGCCGCCGCCCTCACCGTCGCCGCACACACCACCGGCGACTGGCACGAGGCACTGGCCCGCGCCCGGGCGGTGATCCACGACGGGGGCGCGCTCGCGCTGCTGGAGCGGCTGCGGACCCGGGCGGCCGTCCATGCCTGAGCCGGACGCCTTCTTCGCCCGCCGCCGGCCCGGCCGGCCCGGCCTCGCGGTCTTCCTCAACGCCGGGGACCCGCCGCTGGAGCGGCTGCCCGAACTCGCCGCGATGCTCGACGAGAACGAGGTCGACTGCCTGGAACTGGCCGTCCCGTTCCCCGACTCCGTCACCGACGGCCCCGTCGTGCGCCGCTCCGCCGACCGGGCCCTGGCCACCGGGGCCGGCCTGGAGCAGACCCTGGCCGCGGTGGCCCGGATCCGCCCGGGCCTGCGCCGGCTGAAGATCGCGCTGCTCGCCGACTGGAGCCACACCGTACGGGGCACCGCGGCCGAGGACTTCGCGGCCGCCGTACGCGACGCCGGCTGCGACGGGCTGCTGCTGCACGGCGTACCGCCGCGGCTGCGCACCGCCCACTACGAGGCCGCGCACCGGGCCGGGCTGCCCCTGGTCACCACCTGCTACGCGGTCTCGGGCCCCGAGGCCGTGGCCGAGGCGGCCCGGCACGCCACCGCCTACCTCTACCTGGTCGCCCACTACGGGCGCAGCGGCACCTCCGCCGCCCCCGACCCCGCCCGGCTCTCCCGGGCGCTGGCCACTCTGCGCGCCGCGAGCGACGCCCCCGTCGCCGTCGGCTTCGGGGTCAAGACGGCCGGGGACATCGCGCACCTGGCCGGCCTGGGCGCCGACGCCGCCGTGGTCGGCAGCGCCGGGGTGGCCCGTATCGAAGCGGCTCTCACCCAGGGCCGCGACCCCGTCGAGGAGTTCGCCTCCTTCGTACGGGAACTGCGCACGGCCGGCGGGACCGTCCGCCTGCCCGACCCAGACGCAAAGGAGACCCACTCATGATCGTCCGCAAGCTCGACGAGGTTCCCACCGTCGACTGGGGCAACGGCCTCAGCCGCCGCTTCCTCACCCAGCAGGACGGGGTCGGCTACACCGTCACCGACACCATCGTGCGCGCGGGCACCAAGTCCCGCCTGGAGTACCGCAACCACATGGAGAGCTGCTACTGCATCGAGGGCAGCGGCGAGGTCATCGACACCGCCGGCAACTCCCACCCCATCACCCCGGGCACCCTCTACGCGCTCGACCGCCACGACGCCCACTGGCTGGTCGCCTCCCCGCACGAGGACCTGCGCCTGGTCTGCATGTTCACGCCCGCCCTGCGCGGCGACGAGGTCCACAACCTGGACTCCGCCGAGTACTCCCACTACTGAGCCGGGCCGATGACCAACTGGACCGCGGACCAGCAGGCCCTGCGCGACGGCCTGGCGCCCTGGCTGGAGAAGCTGAGCGCCGGGCACGTCGAACGGGACGCCGAGGCGGCCTTCTCCCGGGAGAACTGGGCGGCCGTGGCGCAGACCGGCATCCTGGGCCTGCCCTTCGACGAACGGTGGGGAGGCCTGGGCCAGTCCCTGCTCACCACCATGTACGTACTGGAGGGGCTCGGCGAGGGCTGCCGGGACGCCGGCCTGAACTTCTCGGTGTGCACGCACATCGTCTCCACCGGGGTGCCGCTGCACCGCTTCGGCTCCCCGGAGCTCAAGGACCGCTTCCTGCCGGGCATCTGCTCGGGCGAGCTGATCGGCGCGCACGCCATCAGCGAGCCGGACAGCGGCTCCGACGCGCTGGCCATGCGGACCCGCGCGGTGCGCGACGGCGACCACTTCGTGCTGAACGGCAGCAAGGCCTTCGTCAGCAACGGGCCGGTCGCCGACCTGCTGACCGTGTACGCCCGCACCAGCGACCGCCCGGGCCCGCTCAGCATCACCGCGTTCCTGGTGGAGCGCGACACCCCGGGCCTGACCGTCGGCGGCCCGATCGCCAAGATGGGCCTGCGCACCTCGCCGCTGAGCGAGCTGTACTTCGACGACTGCCGGATACCCGCCTCGCAGGTCGTCGGGCGGGTCGGCGGCGGGTTCCTGGTCCTCGACCACGTGATGCGCTGGGAGATCCTGTGCTCCTTCGTGATCAACGCGGGGGAGATGCGGCACCGGGTCGCGCGCTGCGTCGAGTACGCCCGCGGCCGCACCCAGTTCGGGCAGCCCATCGGCTCGTACCAGGCGGTGTCCCACAAGATCGTGGACATGGAGGTCGGCGTGGAGACGGCCCGCCACTGGCTGTACGCGACCGCCGGGAAGATGGCGGCGGGCGAGAACGTCACCCGCGACATCGCCATGGCCAAGCTGGTCACCAGCGAGGCCAACGTCGCCTCCGCGCTGAACGCCGTACAGATCTTCGGCGGCAACGGCTACATGGCCGAGTACGGCATCGAGAAGGAGCTGCGCAACGCGGTCGCCGGGACCATCTACTCCGGCACCTCGGAGATCCAGCGCAACCGCATCGCCTCCCTCCTCGGCCTGTGACCCGGGCCGCGCCCGGCGCAGGCAGCCCCCGCCCCCGCAACGGAAGCAGAGTCCACCCATGAGCACGACCACGAGCCTCGCGACCGGGCACGCCACGCTCGCCGAGACCGAGTTCATCGACCACCGCTCGCCCGAGGTCCGCGAGTTCGTGGCGCGCGCCGTGCCGGCCGACGCCGCCACGCCCACCGCCCGCGCGGTCGCGCTGTACTACGCGGTGCGCGACAAGATCCGCTACGAGGTCTACGGGGCGGACCTGTCCCGCACCGGGCTGAAGGCCAGCAGCGTGGCCACCGCCCGCTCCGGGATGTGCCTGCACAAGTCGGTGCTGTACACGGCCGGGCTGCGCTCGCTGGGGATCCCCGCGCGCCTGGTGCTGACCGACGTGCGCAACCACCTCGCGTCCGACCGCCTCAAGGAGCTGCTGGGCGGCGACGTCTTCCACCAGCACTGCCTGACCTCGGTGCGGCTGGAGAACGGCTGGGTCAAGGCCACCCCGGTGTTCAACAAGACGCTGTGCCGGCTCTACGGGATGGCCCCGCTCGACTTCGACGGCTCGGCCGACAGCCTGCACCACCCCTTCGACCTCCAGGGCAGGCGCCAGATGGAGTTCCTGCGCTTCCACGGGGAGTTCGACGACCTCCCGTACGAGGCGGTACTGGCCGACCTGCGGGCCGGCCACCCCGGGCTGATCGGCCCCGACGGCACGGCGTTCGCCTCGGGCTCGCTGGTGCGCGACGCGCGGCGGACGGCGGCGGCGTAGTGCTCGTCAAGTTCTGCGGGGCCACCACCGCGGCCGAGATCGGCGACATGGCCGAGGCCGGCGCGGACCTGGTCGGGCTCTGGTACCGGGTGCCGGGCGGGCCCGCGGAGCTGGGCTCACGGCAGCTGGCCGAGCTGGCCGCCGCCGCCCACGAGCGGGGCACGGCCCCGGTGCTGGTCACCTTCGCCACCGATCCCGCGCCGCTGCTGGCGGCGGTCGCCGCGGCCGCGATCCCCTGGGTCCAGCTGCACGGCTACCAGCCGCCCTCGGTGGTGCGCGCGCTGCGCCGGGACGGGCCGCCCGGGCTGAAGATCGCCAAGGTGCTCCACCTGAAGGACGGCGCGTGCATCGAGCGCGGGCTGACCGCCGCGTACGAACGGGCCGGCGCCGACTGCTTCCTGTACGACGCGGTCGCGTCCGACGGCCGGATCGGCAGCACCGCCCGCACCCTGGACGACGGCGCCGTCACCGCGCTGGCCGACCGCACCGGCCTGCCGTTCCTGCTGGCCGGCGGCCTGCACGCGGGCAACCGGGACGCGTTCGCGGGAGCGGTGGCGCACCCCCGCTTCCTCGGCATCGACGTCGACTCGGCGGCCCGGGCGGCCGGCGGCCTGCTGGACCCGGACCGCGCCGCGGCCGTCGCCCGATCCTGGAGAACCCGATGACCGCCTTCACCGACGCACTCGCCGCGGCCCGCCGCCCCCTGGTCATGGAGGTCAAACGGCAGGACGCCGACGGCCGGGACCTGACCCGGGGACGCTCGGTCGCCGAGATCGTCCGCGGCTACGAGGAGGCGGGCGCGCCCTGCGTCTCGGTCGTCACCGGCCGCTGGTTCGGCGGCACCGAGGACCTGCTGGCCGAGGTCGCCGCACTCACCGCGCTCCCGCTGCTGCGCAAGGACTTCCTGACCAGCCGCCGCCAGCTCGAGCGCAGCCGCGACCTGGGCGCCTCCGCCGTCCTGCTGACCGCCAAGGTGCTCCCGGCGGGCTCGCTGGCCCGCCTCACCGACCACGCCCTGGACTGCGGCCTGACCCCGTTCGTGGAGGTGGCCGACGCCGCCGAGGCGGCCGCCGTGCACCGCGGCGAGCAGTGCGTGGTCGCCGTCAACAACAAGGACATCGCCACGCGCGAGCGCCTCCCGGGCGACGTGGACCGCGGCGCGGCCCTGCTGCCCGCCGTACTGCGCACGGGCACCCGCTTCCCGGTCAGCGCCAGCGCCATCGACACCCCGACCCGCGCGGCCGCCCTCCTCCACCAGGGCTTCGCCGCCCTCCTGATGGGCACCACCCTCCTGACCACCCCAAGCCTCCCGACGTGGTGCACCGCTTTCGACGAGGCCCGCACCCGCTGACGCACCGCTGCCCCTGACACCGCATGGTGTCAGGGGCAGCGTCAGCAGCAGCGCGAGCCGGCCCGGATCAGGCGTTCCTGGGGCGCCGCCCCGCCGGCTGGGCCGCCTTGCCGCGGGAGGTTCGGCCCCAGGGCTTGTAGACCGAGACCACCGCGGCCACCGTGAGCAGGACGAACAGGGCGGGCACGCTCCAGGCCAGGAAGTCGCCTGCGGCGCCCGGGTCCGGGGCGCCGCCGCCGGCCGTGGCCGTGCGCTCGCTGGCCTCCATGACCGTCGGGTGGATCACGAACCAGGCGAAGAACGTCATGAAGAGGGTGATGACCCACTTGACGATGATCCACCAGTGCAGCAGCAGGCCCCACTTGGTCCCGCACGACAGCAGGATGCCGGTGATCGCGGCGGCGAGGCTGAAGACGGTCACGCTCGTGTCGTCGAAGACGTACATCGCGTAGTAGACGCCCTTGGCGATCGCCGCGTCCTCCGTGGTCACGCCCATGACGGCGAGCACCACCATGGACAGGGAGAGGCCGACCCAGCCGACCGAGGTCACCACGTGGATGGCCAGGGTCAGCTTGCGGGCGCCCCTGCCCAGTTCGAACTTCTTGCCCTTCGGGCGGGGAGTGGTCTCGCGCGCCGTCTCGGGGGCAGCGGCGCCGTGGTCGGTGGTGGAGGACAAGGGCGGCTCTCTCTCTGCTGCGTATGGGAAAGTCACTGCCGCGGCCGCCGCGGGGGAATGACCACCGCGGCAGTGACTCTGTACACCGTACAGAGTGAATCTGTACGGTGTACAGAGTTACCTCTTCAGGAAGGGGCTAAACCAGCCATGGGCAGAGAAGTTGGCCGAAAGATGGACCCTGCGCGGACGTTGGCCCTGCTGTGGCGCTCCCGCGACACCGACCCGGCGGCCGCCCCCGCCCGCCCGGCCCCCGGACCCCGCCAGCAGCTGACCGTCGACCGCGTCGTGCGGGCCGCGATCGGGCTGGCCGACGCCGAAGGGCTGGAGGCGCTGTCGATGCGCAAGGTGGCCGAGCCGCTGGGCGTCTCGACCATGTCGATCTACACGTACGTCCCGGGCCGCGCCGAGCTCGTCAACTGCATGCTCGACGAGGTCCTCGGCGAATCGCCCTCCCTCGCGGGCGCCGCCCACTGGCGCGAGGCCCTGGAGACCTACGCCCGCGGCAGCCGGGACATCGCCCGCCGCCACCCCTGGGTACCGCCCCTCTTCTCCTCCCGGATGCTGATGGGCCCTCACGAGACGGCCGTCTGGGACGCGGTGCTCGGCGCCGTCGCCACCACCGGCCTGCCCGAGAAGGACATGCTCACCGTCGTGCACCTGGTCAACGGCTACGTCCGCGGCGCCGCCCAGCAGTCGGCCGACGCCGAGGGCGACGAACGCCGCTCCGGGCTCAGCTACGAGGAGTGGTACGAGCAGAGCGGCCCGCTGCTGGAGCGGCTGATCCCCTTCGACCACTACCCCCACCTCACCCGTGTGTGGCTGTCCGGGGTCTTCGAGGAGCCCGGCGCGGGCCTCGGCGCCGACGAGGGCTTCGAGTTCGGCCTGCAACGCGTCCTCGACGGCATCGAACAGTACGTCGACCAGCGGGTGCCGCAGCCCTCGCGGAGCGGCCCTCGCGGAACCGGAACGACCGGTACCAGCACACCCTAGCCACGGACCGGCCCCCGCGCGGACGCCCTCGACCCGCCCTCCAAGCCCCCTCCAAGAACCCTCCAGAACCCCGCCCGAGGCTGGCAGCACAACCGACGGAGACACCCGGGGCGACCGGGTGCGAACAGGGTGGAGCAGACGAGTGACAGTTCTGGTGACAGGAGCCACGGGTTCCGTGGGCCGCCACGTGGTCGGCCGCCTCGTCTCCGCGGGAGTGCCGGTACGTGCGCTCACCCGCACCCCCGCCACCGCGGGACTGCCGGACGCCGTCGAGGTCTTCGAGGGCGACCTCGACCGGCCCGAGACGCTGCGCGCCGCGCTGGCCGGCGTCGAGCGCCTCTACCTCTTCCCGGTCCCCGAGACCGCCCGCGAGGTCGTCGCCGCGGCCAAGGAGGCCGGGGTCCGCAGGATCGTCGTGCTCTCCTCGTCCTCCGTGCTCGACACCTCCGGCGACAACCACAGCGGTGAGCACCACCGCGCCGTGGAACGCGCCGTCGAGGAGTCCGGCATCGAGTGGACCTTCGTGCGCCCGGACGAGTTCGCCACCAACGTGCTGTGGAAGTGGGCCCACTCCATCCGCACCGAGGACGTCGTCCGCACCCCGTACGGCAACGCCCCGCGCGTGCTGATCCACGAGGCCGACGTCGCCGCCGTCGCGGCGGCCGCACTGCTCGAGGACGGCCACGCCGGCCAGGCCTACGTGCTCACCGGCCCCGAGGCCGTCACCCAGGCCGACCAGGTCGCGCAGATCGCCGAGGCCATCGGCCGCCCGGTCGCCTTCCAGGAGATCACCCCCGACCAGGCCCGCCACTTCATGGGCCAGGCCATGCCCGCCCCGGTCGTCGAGATGGTCCTCGGCTACCTCGCGGACGCCGTCGCCAACCCGCCCGTGCCGGTCGACACCGTCGAGAAGGTCACCGGGCGCCCTGCGCTGACCTTCGCCCGCTGGGCCGCCGACCACGCCGCCGACTTCGCGCCGCTCGCCCAGGAGGCGGCCGCATGAGCACCGCCTCCGCCGAGCGCACCGCTGCCGCCGCCGCCCCGGCGGCGCCGGCGGCGGGCGCCGCCGAGGCCAACGTCCTGGTGCGGATGACCGGCAGCGGCGAGCCCGAGCAGCACATCGCCCGCGCCGAGGGCCCCCGCCCGACCGCGGGCAAGGGCAAGGTCGTCGTCGAGGTCGAGGCCGCCGGCGTCTCCTACGCCGAGGTGCAGATGCTCCAGCACCTGCACCCCTTCCCGCCCAAGTTCCCCTTCGTGCCCGGCTACGACCTCGTCGGCACGGTCACCGAGGTCGGCCCGGGCGTCACCGGCTGGAAGAAGGGCGACCGGATCGCCGCCATGCCCCGGCAGGGCGCCTGGCAGCGGTACGTCGAACTGCCCGCCAAGACCCTGGCCCAGGCGCCCGCGGAACTGGACGCGGCCGTGGCCGTCTCGCTGGTGACCAACGGGGTCACCGCCTACCAGATGCTGCACCGCCTGACGAAGCTCACCGCCGGCCAGACCGTCCTCGTGCACGGCGCCAGCGGCGGCGTGGGCGCGCTGCTCACGCAGCTCGCCGTCCACCACGGCCTGCGCGTCATCGGCACCGCCTCGCCCGCGAAGCACGACACCGTACGGGAGTTCGGCGCCGAGCCGCTCGACTACCGCACCCCCGACCTCGCCGCGGCCGTGCGCCTGCTCGCCCCGCGCGGCGTCGACGCCGTCTTCGACCACATCGGCGGCTCCGGACTGGACGTGGCCTGGAAGGTGCTCGTCGAGGGCGGCACCCTCGTCTCCTTCGACTCCTCCGTCGCCGGGTACCGGCCCGGCCAGTGGTTCCGGCCGCACGTCCCGGCCCTGCGCCGCACGGTGGCCCGCTGGTTCACCCGCCACCTCGGCCTGACCGGCGGACGCCGCATGTCGATGTACTACGTGAAGCCCGGCAAGGACTTCAACACCGACTACGCCGAGCTCTGCCGGCTGACCGCCGAGGGCGTGCTGCGACCGCAGATCGCCGGCCGCCACCCGCTGGGCGGCGCCGCCGCCGCGGTCCGGGCCCTGCTCGACGGCGCCACCGTCGGCAAGCACGTCCTCGTCCCCTGACCACTCCCCGTACGCGTACCCACAGAAGGAATCCGGCCATGTCCCTCACCCTGACCGAGCCCACCGCCGGCGCCACCGCCACGCAGAGCGTCCAGGACCGCAACAAGCAGATCGCGCTCGACTGCGCCGCCGCCTGGAACCGCTGGGACCTGGACGGCATCCTCAAGCACTGGTCCCCGGAGATCCGGCACTTCTCCGAGGACCGGCCCGTCGACACCCAGCAGATGATCGGCGCCATGCAGGGCGGCCTCGCCGCCTTCCCCGACCTCCACCTGGACGTCAAGAGCGCCGTCTCCGAGGGCGACCGTGTCATCCTGCGCATCACGGTGACCGCGACCCACCTCGGCCAGTTCTTCGACAAGGCCCCCACCGGCAAGAAGGTCACCTGGTTCATGCTCGAGGAGCTCCGCTTCGACGAGGCAGGCCTGATCATCGAGCACTACGACGTCTTCAACTACCTTCCGATGCTGAAGGAGCTGGAGTTCGTCCCGGCGGACGTGATGTGACCTTGACTCCCCTCGCCACCGACGCGCGGGCCGTCACCACGGAGATCGCGGACGGCGTGTTCGCGTACGTGCAGGGCGACGGCGGCTGGTGCCTGAACAACGCGGGCCTGGTCGCCGGCGGGAACGGGCAGAGCCTGCTCGTCGACACCGTCGCCACCGAGCGGCGCGCCCGCGACCTGCGCGCCGAGGTGCTGCGGCTCGTCCCCGGGCCGCCGCGCGCCCTGGTCAACACGCACTTCCACGGCGACCACACCTTCGGGAACTACCTCTTCCCCGAGGCCGTGGTCATCGCCCACGAGCAGACCCGCACCATGATGGACCTGGCCGGACTGCACCTGACCGGCCTGTGGCCGGACGTCTGCTGGGGCGACCTGGAGCTCGCGCTGCCCGACGTCACCTACCGCGACGCGCTGACCCTGCACATCGGCGGCGTACGGGCCGAACTGCTGCACCTGGGACCGGCCGCGCACACCACCAACGACACCGCCGTGTGGCTGCCGGAGCAGCGGGTGCTGTTCGCCGGCGACCTGGTGATGTCGAACACCGCCCCGTTCTGCCTGATGGGCTCCGTCTCCGGGTCCCTCGCCGCGATGGAGCGGCTGCGCGCCCTGGGCGCCGAGACCGTCGTCCCCGGCCACGGCCCGGTCGGCGGACCCGAGCTCATCGACGCCAACGAGGCCTACTTCCGCTGGATCGCCGAGACCGCCCGGAGCGGGGCGGCGGCCGGCCTGACCCCGCTCGAACTCGCCGCCGAAGCGCAGCCGGGCCCCTTCGCGGACCTGCTCGACGCGGAACGGCTCGTACCGAACCTGCACCGGGCGTACGCCGAGCTGGCCGGGGCCGCCCCCGGGGCCCCGCTCGACGGCGGCGCCCTCTTCCGGGAGATGGCCGAGTTCAACGGCGGGCTGCCCGCCTGCCACGCCTGATCCTCCCGCGCCACGGGAACGCCCGCGGGGCCGCAGCCGCTGATCGCGGCTCCGGCCCCGCAGGTGTTTCCCGCCTCGTCCTTCCGCCCGTACGCCCGCACGCGTACGCCCGGTCAGGCCGAGGGGACCTCGATGCCCTTCAGGTACGTCGCGAACGACTGAAGGGCCGGGTGCTCGGCCCGCAGCGCGGCGATGTCCGCCTCGTAGCCGTGGTACTGGAACCACTCGAACATCAGGGCGATCTCGGGCCCGTTGGGGATGTACGGGTTGTTCGCGACCGCGTCCAGCGGGATCTCCTCGAAGCGCGCCGGCAGACCGCTGCGCTCCGCGAAGGCCTGCGCCACCTCGGTCGCGGTCAGCTCGTCGCCCGCGATCTCCACGGCGCGGCCGGCGTACTGCTCCGGCTTGTCGAAGGCCTCGGCGGCGAAGAAGCCGATGTCGTCGACGGCGATGAACTGCACCCGGGTGTCCGGCTTCAGCGCCAGCTGCACCACCAGCGTGCCGTCGACCACCTGCGGGCCGTGCGCCGCGAAGTTGTCCATGAAGAACGTCGGGCGCAGCACCGTCAGCGGCATGCCCTTGCTCTCCAGGTACCGCTCGATGCCCCGCTTGGAGTCGAAGTGCGGGATGCCGCTGTGCCGTTCGGCGCCGCCCACCGAGCTGTAGACCACGTGGCCGATGCCGGCCGCCTTCGCGGCCCGGGCCAGCGCGCGGCCCTGGCGGACCTCGCCGCCGAGCCCGGCCGGAGTCATGAAGTTCTGCACGGAGAACAGTCCGTGGAAGCCCTCCAGCGCCGGTCGCAGCGAGGCCTCGTCGTCGAGGTCGCCGCGGACCAGGTTCACGCCGAGCTCGGCCAGCGCCCGCGCCGGCTCCGACTCCGGGTTGCGCACCAGCGCCGACACGGAACGGCCGCGCCGCACCAGCTCGCGGGCCACGGCGCCGCCCTGCAGACCGGTCGCTCCGGTCACCAGGATGTCAGTCATCTCAATCCCCCTGAGGTTCGGTTCCGGCTGTTCAGCCGAAGAGGGCCGCGTTCTCCACGGCCCATTCGCGGTAGGGGCGCGGCTCGCGCCCGGTCAGGTCGCGCACCGCGGTCGTGGGCTTGGCCCACGGCACCTCGGGGCTGTGCAGGGCCGCGACGTTGGTCTCGGCGGCGGGACGGTCGCCGGTGATCCCGGTGAACACCTCCACCACCTCGTCGGCGGGTGCCACCGAGAAGTCCAGCTCCCGGCCCAGCACCTCGCCCAGGATCCGCGCCTGCTCCTCGGAGCTGAGCGTCTCGGGACCGGTGAGCAGGTACGAGCGGCCGGTGTGGCCCTCCTCGGTCAGCGCGACCACGGCGACCGAGGCGATGTCGTACTCGTCGATCGGGGCGCCGGGGTTGTTGCCGATCCAGCAGCGCACCGCGCTGTCCTCGCGCACCGTCCTGATCCACCAGGAGGTGTTGGCGTGGAACGGGCCGGGGCGCAGGAAGGTCCACGGCACGCCGGACTCCTCGATCGCCACCTCGGCGGCCCGGTGCTCGTCGGCGATGCCGTGCGGCAGC
Organism: Streptomyces sp. NPDC058525; assembly: GCF_042719495.1. Lineage (NCBI taxonomy): Bacteria > Bacillati > Actinomycetota > Actinomycetes > Kitasatosporales > Streptomycetaceae > Streptomyces > Streptomyces sp. NPDC058525. Next base: position 29,213 of record NZ_JBHXNP010000014.1, on the reverse strand, counting down.
GGGTGCTCGATGCCGCCCGAGGAGAGCAGCACGATCTTGGAGGTGCCGGCCGCGCGGGCCGCGGCGGCGACGTTGGCCGCCTCCCCGCCCACGTCGCCCGAGAGCACCACCAGTGCGGCGCTCACCCCGTCGAACGCCGCGGTGAGCGATTCGGGGTCGGCGGGGCTGCCCGCCACGACCTCGACGCCCTCCGGGAGGTTCGCCTCCTCGGGGGTACGGCTGAGGGCGCGGACCGGGTGGCCCAGCGCGAGCAGCTGGTCGACGGCCTCGCGGCCGACCTTGCCGGTGGCTCCGGTGATCAGCAGCACGTCAGTCCCTCCAGCCCTGCGGCTCGGGCCACGGGGAGCCGAGCTGACGGTAGGTGCCCTGGTAGTCGGGCCAGTCGCGGTGGTCGCGGATCTTGCCGTCGACGAAGCGGATCAGGTGGATCTGCTCGCCGGAGAACACCCGGCCGGTGGGGGCCATGCCGACGAGCTCGCCCACGTGGCGGCCGTACAGCACGAGGTAGGCGCGCACCCAGTCGCCCTGCTCCTCCAGGTGCACGGTCTCCAGGCGCGCCTCCTCGGAGAAGGTCATCCGCAGCCACTTGACGGCCATCGCGAAGGAGTCGGGGCCGCGCAGGTCCATGTGCTCCATGGCCGCCGGATTGAGGTAATCCGGGTGAATGTATTCCGCCACGTCCGCGGTATTTCCGGTGTTGTACGCCTCGACCATCCGGCGTACCGCGTCTATCTGGGCGCTCATCGAATTCCCTCCACGGAATTTCTCCAGCTGTGCGGTTCCCGTGCAATCTTGCTGCGCAAGACCGTGGCCGGACAAGCTCTGGATTTCCGAAAAGTCCCCACCGCCAGTGGTTTTCGAAGCATTCCGGAAAAGAATTCAACGGCCTCCGCACCAGGCGTCGAGCAGGTCTCGAAGAAAGCTCCACCGCCACCCGGGGCGCCCCCCGGACGATGGGTGCGCATGGCCGAACGGCCGCCCGACCACCCCGGAGCTGAATGTGGAAACCGCCACTGCCACCGACACCTACAAGACGAAGGTCACCGCTGCCTTCAACGGGGCGGCGGCCACCTACGACCGCCTCGGCGTGGAGTTCTTCACCCCCATGGGCAGCCGGCTCGTCGAGCTGGCCGCGCCCGGCCCGGGGGAGCGGGTGCTGGACATCGGCTGCGGCCTGGGGGCCACCCTGCTGCCCGCCGCGCGGCTGGTCGCCCCGGCCGGCACCGCGCTGGGCATCGACATCGCCGACGCGATGATCGAGGAGGCGGGCCGCGAGGCGCAGCGCCAGGGCATCGACAACGTCGAACTGCGCGTGATGGACGGCGAGCACCCCGACCTGCCGGCCCGCTCCTTCGACCTGGCGCTCGGCAGCTACAGCGTCATCTTCCTGCCCGACGCGCGCGCCGCGCTGGCCCGCTACGCGCAGCTGCTCGCCGACGGCGGCCGGATCGCCTTCACCAGCCCGGTCTTCACCCGCGACACCTTCCCCTTCCTGCCGCCGCTGTTCACGCCGCTGATCCCGTTCGAGCTGCTCCAGCACCTGCCGGAGGCCTGGCACCCCGAGCAGCTCCACCGCCAGCTGCACTCCTGGCTCGAGGACCCGCGCGACCTGACCGCGGCGCTGGAGAAGGCGGGCTTCACGGACGTCGAGATCACCGACGAGCCGGTCCTGATGACGGCCGAGTCCGGCGAGGCCTGGGTCAACTGGTCGCACACGCAGGGCATGCGGCTGCTGTGGCAGCACCTGCCGCAGGAGGAGGCGGCCGCCCTGCGCGAGCGCCTGATCACCGCCCTGGACGCGCTGCGCGCCGCCGACGGCGGCCCGGTCGTCATCGAGGTGCCGGTCCGCTACGTCACCGCCACCGTCGCCCGCTGACGGGCGCGGCCAACACGGCGGAAGGGGCCGCCCGCGCAGTGCGCGGGCGGCCCCTTCCTCGCGTCCAGCGGTGCCGTCAGGTCACCGACAGGGCGCCGTCCACCGCCAGTACCGTGCCGTTGGCGTACACCGCCTCCGGACGGGTCAGCTGGACGATCCACCAGGCGATGTCCTCGGGACGGCCGACCCGGCCCGAGGGGATCTGCCCGGCCACCTGCTCCAGGAAGCCGCGGTACGCCTCCTCGGGCATCCCGGCCCGGACGCCGACGCCGGTGTCCACGACGCCCGGCGCGATGCCGACGGAGCGGATGCCGCGCGGCGCGAGCTCCACGGCCCAGGTGCGGGTGAGGAAGTCGAGCGCGACCTTGGCCATGCCGTAGACGGAGTTCTCCGGCCAGGCGCGGCGGCCCAGCGAGCCCGCCGAGCTGACGTTGACGACCACGCCCTTGGTCGCCTCCAGGGCGTCCAGGGCGGCCTGGGTGAGGAACACCGGCGCGATCAGGTTCGTGCCGAGCTGGGCGCGCACGGAGTCCCGCTCCAGCCCGTCCAGGGCGGCGAAGCCGGTCACGGCCGCGTTGTTGACCAGCACGTCGAGCCGGCCGAACTCGCGCAGCGCGGTCTCGACGATCAGCCGCGGCGCGTCGTGGTCGTGGATGTCAGCGACGAGCACGCGGATGCGCTCGTGGCCGTCCGCGGTCTCCTTCAGCGTGGCCTCGCTGCGGCCGACGACCAGTACGTGTGCGCCGTCCTCGGCGAAGGCGCGGGCGGTTGCCGCGCCGATGCCCGTACCGCCGCCGGTGACGACGACGGCCTTCGTGACGGAAGCGTGGATGTCCTGGCTCATCGGCTCAGAAGCCCAGCGCGATGTTGACGCCGCGGATGACGGCCTGCTCCGCCTCGTGGCCGAAGTCCTTGTCGCCGATGGTGAACGACAGCTGGACGCGGTGCTTGAGGTCGCGGGTGGTGGCCGCGAAGGTGGCGTAGCCGGGGATGCCGGCGCCGTGGCCCCACAGGTCGAGGTCGCCGTCGTTCTCCAGCTTCATGATGCCGAGGCCGTAGCCGATGCCCATCGGCAGGTTCTCGATCATCTCCGGCGGGAGGGGCGTGGTCATCTCGGTGAACTCCGCCTCGGCCAGCAGCTTGCCGCTGAACAGGGCCGAGAAGAAGGTGTCGAGGTCACGGGTGGTCGAGATGATCTCGCCCGCGCAGCCGGCCTCCGACGGGTTCATCAGCGTGACGTCCTCGGGACGGCCGCCGATCGTCATGTAGCCGCGGGCGTGCGGCTCCGGGATGTTCGGGTCGTCGCCCGGCAGGACCGTCTCGGTCAGCTCCAGCGGCTCCAGGACCCGCTCGGTGATCTCGGTGCGGTACGAGCGGCCGGTGACCTTCTCGATGAGCAGGCCGACGATGAAGTAGTTCGTGTTGCAGTACGCGAACTTGCTGCCCGGCTCGAACTCCAGCGGCTTGGCCGCGGCGATGGCGATCAGGTCGGTCGGCTCGTAGTGCTTGTAGCGCTCGGTCAGGAAGCGGTCGCCCGGCTTCTGGAACGAGTCCATGTAGTTGTACAGGCCGCTGGTGTGCTGCATGAGGTTGCGGATGGTGATCTTCTCACCGTACGGCAGCAGGCCCGGCAGGTAGCTCTCGACCGTGTTGTCGAGGACGATCTTGCCCTCGGCGACGAGCTGGAGCACCACGACCGAGACGAACGGCTTGGTGATGCAGGAGATGCGGAAGCGCCCGTTCTCCGGCACCGGGCGGTCGGAGCCCAGCTCGGCGATGCCCGACGTCACGACGAAGGCGTCGTCCCCTCCGGCGACCCGGAACTGGACTCCGGCGGCGCCGGCCTCGACGAGGCGGTCCGCTGCGCCCTGCACAGCCGTCTGAAGGGCCGAGACCTCCGGCCGGGCGATCGTCGTCTGCGACATTTCGGCAAACCTCCAAGGTGGCACTTCGGTTGGGATGCGGTGGTCGTGGAAGGCGCTGACGCGTCCCACATACGCCCCAGAGCCTGCTCATGGGGGATGGAGGTACGGCGGGGCGCGGCTGGAGTGCGGGTCAGGCCAGGTCGTCGCGGGTCACCCGGCGGGTCGCGACCTGCAGGGCGCCCTCGACGCGGACCAGGACGTCCTCGCAGACGCACACCCGGTGCACCTGGGAGTCGCCGCCGATGACGGAGGCGTAGACGATCGCGTACGAGCGGACGTCCACGGTGCCGTCGGGCCGCTCGGAGACGTCGAACATGCCGATGAAGTGTCGGTGGCGCTGGCCGGCCTCGGCGAGCTGGGCGGCGGTGCGGCTGGTCGCGGCGACCAGGCCCGGACGGCCGCGCACCGGCTCCGGCAGCGTGGGCACGTCGAAGGTGGCGTCCTCGGTGAAGGTCTCGGCCCAGCGCTGGGACTCGCCGAGGTCCAGCAGCTGCATCTGGTGGGCGTAGAACTGCTGGACCTCGGCGTACAGGGCGCCGAAGGCCGCGGCGGCCTGCTGTCCGATGCCGGCCTGGATGGTCATGGAGGACTCCGATCTGGTGGGTGCGCCCACCCTTGCCGCCGCGGGTCGAGCGGGATTCGAAGACGTCTCGAACCGGCCGCCGGGCCGGACCGGCCGCGACCCCTCCTCAAGCGGGGTTCGTGCGGGCGTCAAGGGGTCCAGGACACGGTCGGAGCATCAACGCCGTTCTGGAGGTACACCGATGACGACAGAGACGAAGCCGGTAGCCCTGGTCACCGGGGGTACGAGCGGGATCGGGCTGGCCGTGGTCCGCGATCTCGCCCGCCGCGGACACCGCGTCTTCCTCTGCGCTCGCACCGAGCAGCAGGTCAAGCAGACGGTCGAGGACCTGCGCGCCGAGGGCCTGGAGGTCGAGGGATCCGCCGCGGACGTCCGCGACGCCGACTCCGTCAAGGCGCTGGTCGCCGCCGCCGTCAAGACCTTCGGACCGATCTCCGTCCTCGTCAACAACGCCGGCCGCAGCGGCGGCGGTCCGACCGCCGACCTCACCGACGAGCTCTGGTACGACGTCATCCAGACCAACCTCAACAGCGTCTTCCTGCTGACCCGCGAGGTCCTCAAGAACGGCGGCCTCGAGGGCGCCTCGTACGGCCGGATCATCAACATCGCCTCCACCGCGGGCAAGCAGGGCGTCGTCCTCGGCGCGCCCTACTCCGCCTCCAAGCACGGCGTCGTCGGCTTCACCAAGTCCCTCGGCAACGAGCTCGCCCCCACCGGCATCACCGTCAACGCGGTCTGCCCCGGATACGTCGAGACCCCGATGGCGCAGCGCGTGCGCACCGGCTACGCGACCGCGTACGACACCTCCGAGGAGCAGATCATGCAGAAGTTCACCTCGAAGATCCCGCTCGGCCGCTACTCCACCCCCGAAGAGGTCGCCGGCCTGGTCGGCTACCTGACCACCGACGTGGCCTCGTCCATCACCTCGCAGGCGCTCAACGTCTGCGGCGGCCTCGGCAACTTCTGATCCGGAAAGCAGGAACTCCTACGATGTCCGCTGAGCGTGTGCACCGCACGACGCACGAGGTGACCGTCGCCGCCCCCGCCGGAGTGGTCTACGGCCTGATCGCCGACGCGGCCAAGTGGCCGCTGTACTTCCCGCCCAACGTCCACGTCGAGCAGCTGGAGTCCGACGGCTCCCGCGAGCACCTGCGCATGTGGGCCACCGCCAACGGCCAGATCAAGTCGTGGACCTCGCGGCGCACCCTGGACGTGGCGCAGCGCCGCATCGAGTTCCGCCAGGAGGTGCCCGCCTCCCCGCTGGAGTCGATGGGCGGAACCTGGATCGTCGAACCGCGCGGCGCCGCCGCCTGCCGGCTGGTCCTGCTGCACGACTTCACCGTCGCCGGTGACGACGCCGACTCCGTCGCCTGGGTGGAGAGCGCCACCGACACCAACAGCCGCGCCGAGCTCGGCAACATCAAGCAGCTCGCCGAGGGCTGGGAGCGCCTCGACGACCTGGTGATGTCCTTCGAGGACTCGGTACGCGTGGACGGCCCGGCCGAGCACGTCTACGAGTTCCTGCACCGCGTCCAGGACTGGCCCACGCTGGTCCCGCACGTCTCGCGCCTGGACCTGACCGAGCCCGAGCCGGGCGTGCAGATCATGTCCATGGACACGCTGACCGCCGACGGCAGCGCGCACACTACCGAGTCGGTCCGCGTCTGCTTCCCGCACGCCCGGCGCATCGTCTACAAGCAGACGGCGACCCCGCTGCTGATGTCGGCGCACACCGGCGAGTGGTCGCTCGTCGAGGACGAGACCGGAGTGACCGTCACCTCGCAGCACAGCGTCGTGCTGCGCGAGGAGAACATCACCCGCGTCCTGGGCCCCGAGGCCGGCATCGCCGAATGCCGCCGCTACGTCCGCGAGGCGCTCGGCCGCAACAGCACGGCGACCCTCAACCTCGCCAAGGCCCACGCCGAGTCCCGGGTCCCGTCCCGCGCCGCCTAGTCCCCCCGGCCGCGTCCACCGCTGCTCCGGCTCTGCTCCGGCTCTGCTCAAGCAGTCCTGGCCAGGCTGGTCACGACGGAATCCTCGGACAGATACCAGGGCGGCACGCGGGCGCTCCTCACACATGTGCAGCCCCGGTCACCCAGGCCGGGGTTGCTTTGCGTGCACCTGCGGCACCCGCTGTTTTGGCCTGAGCGGCCCTACCCCGGCCGCTCGCCCGGTTTTCCGACACACCCAAGGAGAGGTATGACCCCCAACACGATCACCGCCGAGGAGAGGCACGAAGCGGCAGGTCCGCCGACCGGTCCGCTCCCGTTCCACCTCGACCTGGTCAGCGGGACCAACGGTGCCTCCCTCGACGCGGGACTCGCCGCCCTCAAGGGCGCGGCCGCCGCCCCGGCCGCCGCCCCGGTGACCCGGCGCTCCGTCGGCGCGGGCGCCGGCTCCGGCGCGCACCGCGGCGCCGTCCTGACGGGCCCCGAGGGCCCGGCCGAGCTGGGTGCCAAGGAGACCGGCGCCACCGCCGCGCCGCTGGCCTTCCTCTTCCCGGGCCTGGGCGACCACTACCTGGGCATGGGCCGCGACCTGTACCGCGACTTCCCGGTCTTCCGCGCCGAGGTCGACCGCTGCGCCGAACTGCTCGCCCCCGACCTCGGCCTGGACATCCGCGAGGTGATCTTCCCGGCCGGTGCCGGGCAGGCCGCCGAGCAGCCGGCCGGCGACGGCGCGAAGGCGCCCGCCATGGACCTGCGCCGCATGCTCGGCCGCGACAGCGGTCCGGTCAGCGCCGAGGAGCGCCGGCTGAACGCCACGAAGCTGGCCCAGCCCGCCCTCTTCGTCATCGAGTACGCCCTCGCCGGACTGTGGCGCAGCTGGGGCGCCCGCCCCGCCGTCCTGACCGGCTACAGCCTGGGCGAGTACGTGGCCGCGACGCTGGCCGGGGTGCTCTCCCTCAAGGACGCGCTGACCCTGGTCGCCCGCCGTGCCGCGCTCATCGACGCGCTGCCGCAGGGCGCCATGCTCGCCGTCATGCTGCCGGAGCAGGACGTACGGGCCCTGCTCGGACCGAACCTGTCGCTGTCGGCCGTCAACGGCGACGCGTTCTGCGTGGTCGCGGGCCCCGAGCAGGACATCGCCGCGCTGGAGGCCTCCCTGCGCACGCGCGAGGTCGTCAACCGCCGCGTCACCACCACCCACGCCTTCCACTCCACGATGATGGAGCCGATCGCCGACGAGCTGACCGCGCTCGCGCGGACCCTGACGCTCAACGCGCCGAGCATCCCGTACGTCTCGAACGTCACCGGCGAGCTCATCACCGACGAGCAGGCCACCGACCCGCGCTACTGGGCCCGCCACCTCGTCAGCCCGGTCCGCTTCGCCGACGGCCTGCGCGCCATCGGCGAGGAGCACGTCCTGCTGGAGGCCGGCCCGGGCCAGACCCTGGCCAGCCTCGCCACCGAGGTTCGCGGCGTCGGCAACGGCGCCGTCATCGCCTCGATGCGCCACCCGCTGGAGCGCCGCTCCGACACCGCCGTCGCCCTCAAGGCTCTGGGCCGGCTGTGGCTGGCCGGCGGGGCCGTGGACTGGACGGTCCACCCCGCCCAGGACCTCGCGACCGACGGCGTCACCGCCCCGGCCCCGGCCGCGGCCGCCGCCGCGGGCGAGCCCGGCGCCACCGAGCAGGAGCTGCACGCGCTGTGGGCCCGGCTGCTGAAGACCGAGGAGCAGCTCCCGCGGGACGTCTCCTTCTTCGAGCTCGGCGGCAACTCGCTGCTGGCCACCCGCCTGATCCTGCGCATCACCCGCGCCTTCTCCGTCGAGCCGACGCTGCGCCAGATCTACGAGTGGGCCACGCTCGCGCGGACCGCGACCGCCATCGACGCGCTGCGCGAGGGCCGGGACCCGCAGGAGGCGCTGGCCGGGGACGGATCCGGCTCCTCGCACACCGGAAGCTCCCTCGCCCGCTTCCGGCTCCCCAACGGCCTGATGGTCTCCCACCAGAACGAGGCCGAGACCCTCCACTTCTACGAGGACATCTTCGACCACCGCGTCTACGCCAAGAACGGGATCACCCTCCCCGACGGCGCGACCGTCGTCGACGTCGGCGGCAACATCGGCCTCTTCACGCTCTTCGCGCACTACGAGGCCAAGGACGTGACCGTCTACACCTTCGAGCCGGCCCCGCCGCTGTTCGAGCTGCTCAGCCGCAACGTCGCCGAACACGGCGCCGACGCCCGCCTGTTCAACATCGGCATCTCCGACACCGAGTCCGAGGCCCGGTTCACCTTCTACCCGCGCAGCTCCGGCATGTCCTCCTTCCACCCCGACGAGGCGGAGGAGAAGCACAACCTGCGCACGATCATCGCCAACCAGCGCGAGGCCGGCGGGGACGAGGCGGCCGACCAGCTCGCCGAGTACACCGAAGAGCTGATGGACGTGCGCTTCGAGGCCATCGAGTTCACCGCGAAGCTGCGCCCGCTGAGCGCGGTCATCCGCGAGCAGAACATCGAGCGCATCGACCTCATCAAGATCGACGTGCAGAAGAGCGAGCGCCAGGTCATCGACGGCATCGCCGACGAGGACTGGCCCAAGATCCAGCAGATGGTGCTGGAGGCGCACGACGCCGACGGCGAGGTCGCCCGGCTCGTGGCGCTCCTGGAGAGCCGCGGCTTCACCGCGCACGCCGAGCAGGACGAGCTGTACGCCGGCACGGACATCCACAACATCTACGCCGTTCGCGGCGCACGCTGAACGGAGTCGACCACCAATGGAATTCACGACAGCAGGAGTCGTCGGAGCCGGCGTCATGGGCGTCGGCGTCGCGCAGAACCTCGCCCAGACCGGCCACCGCGTCGTCCTGGTCGACGTCTCCGAGGAGATCCTTGAGAACGCGCGCAAGGAGCTGCGCAGCAGCCTGCGGGCCTTCGCGATGTTCAACCGCAAGGCCGCGGTGGACCCCGCCGAGGTCTTCGAGAAGATCGAGTTCACGACCGACTACGAGCTGCTCGCCAAGGCGGACTTCGTCGTCGAGAACGTGACCGAGGAATGGGCGATCAAGGAGAAGGTCTACAAGGAGCTCGACCGGATCTGCCGGCCCGAGGTCGTCTTCGCCGTCAACACCTCGGCCATCTCCATCACCCGGGTCGGCTCGGTCACCAGCCGCCCCGAGCGCGTCGTCGGCATGCACTTCATGAACCCGGTGCCGCTCAAGCCCATGGTCGAGGTCATCCGCGGCCACCACACCACCCCCGAGACGATCGACACCGCCCGCCGCTTCCTCGCGGAGCTGGGCAAGGAGTGCATCGTCGTCGAAGACGTCCCGGGCTTCGTCTCCAACCGCGTCCTGATGCTCACCATCAACGAGGCCGTCTTCCTGGTGCAGGACGGGGTCGCGCCGCCGGCCGACGTCGACCGCATCTTCAAGACCTGCTTCGACCACAAGATGGGCCCGCTCGAGACGGCCGACCTCATCGGCCTCGACACCATCCTGAAGTCGGTCGAGGTGCTCTACGAGAGCTTCAACGACAGCAAGTACCGGCCGGCGCCCCTGCTCAAGAAGATGGTCGCCGCGGGCCTGCTGGGCCGGAAGAGCGGCCAGGGATTCCACACGTACCGCTGACCGGGCGCCGCGCGGGCCCCGGCTGCGGCCGCCCGCGCCCGCGCACCCTCCCCCCGCCCCCTTCCCCGTACCGAAGACGACAGGACGGAACGAGATGAGCACGGACAACAAGGCCAGGATCGCGGAGTACCTCTCCCGCTTCATCCCGGTGCAGGACCTCAAGGACGACCAGGACATCTTCGAGCTCAGCTTCGTCAGCTCGATGTTCGCGATGCAGCTCGTCTCCTTCGTGGAGCACGAGTTCGGCATCACCGTCGAGAACGAGGACCTGGAGCTGGAGTACTTCCGCTCCATCAGCGCCCTCGACGCGTTCGTCAGCCGCAAGCTGGCCGCGTCGGTCCCCCAGTAGGCCGAGCGGAGCCGACCCCAGATGACGACGATGCTCACCGCGGAGCAGGCGCAGGCCCAGAAGGAGTTCCGGGCCTTCGCCGACACCCGTGTCGCCCCGTACGCCGACGCATGGCACCGGGCCCAGCGCACCCCGCCGGAGGCCGTCCGGCTGCTCGCCGACGAGGGCCTGCTCGGGCTGCCGGTCCCGGCCGAGTACGGCGGCGGCGGGAGCGACGCGGTGACGCTCGGCCTGCTCGCGGCCGAGCTCGGCCGTGCCTGCTCCTCGCTGCGCAGTCTGCTGACCGTGCACACGATGGTGGCGCACGCCGTCGCCCGCTGGGGCACCCGCGCCCAGAAGGACCTCTGGCTGCCCCGGCTCGCCCGCGGGGAGCGCGTCGCCGCGCTCGCCGTGTCCGAGCCGGGCACCGGCAGCGACGCCTCCGCCGTCACCACGCGGGTCACCCGCGACGGCGAGGACTGGATCCTCGACGGCCACAAGAAGTGGATCACGTACGGCGAGACCGCCGACCTGTTCCTCGTCGTCGGACGCGGCGAACAGGGCCCCACCGCCCTGCTCGTCGAACGCGACACCCCGGGCCTGCGCACCGAGCTGATCGAGGACATGATCGGCATCCGCGCCTCGATGACCGCCCACGTGTACTTCGACAACTGCCGCGTCCCCGGCGAGAACCTGCTGGCCCGCCCGGGCCTGGGCGTCTCCCACGTGACCGGCGCGGCCCTGGACCTCGGCCGGTACACGGTGGGCTGGGGCTGCGTCGGCATCCTCGACGCCTGCCTGGACGCCAGCACCGACTACGCGGCCGAGCGCGTCCAGTTCGGCGTACCGATCCGGGAGCACCAGCTGGTCCGCCGCATGATCAGCGAGATGTACACCTCCGCGCGGGCGGCCCGGCTGCTGAGCCTGGAGGCCGGCCGGCTGCGCGACGCCCGCGACCCGGGGGCCCTGGCCGCCACCTCGACCGCCAAGTACTTCGCCTCCACCGCCGCGGCCCGCGCCGCCACCGACGCCGTGCAGATCCACGGCGCGAACGGCTGCGGCCCCGACTACCCCGTACAGCGCCTGCTCGGTGACACCAAGGTCATGGAGGTCATCGAGGGCAGCTCCCAGCTCCACCAGGTCGGCCTCGCCGAGTACGCCTTCCAGGAGCGGGCCCCGTTCCGCCGCACCCCCGCCGCCGCAGCCCGTGGAAGTGAGTGACCGATGACGACGACCACCGAGACGACGACCACCGAGACGACGACCGGCGCCGCCGAGACGACCGCCGCCGCGCCGAAGGCGGCGACCACCGTCAAGTGCGTGGTGTGGGACCTCGACAACACCGTCTGGGACGGCGTCCTGCTGGAGGACGCCCAGGTCACCCTGCGCCCCGGCGTGGTGGAGACCCTGCGGATCCTCGACGAGCGCGGCATCCTGCACTCCGTCGCCAGCCGCAACGACCACGCCGCGGCCATGGCCAAGCTGGAGGAGTTCGGCATCGCCGAGTACTTCCTCTACCCGCAGATCAACTGGGGCAACAAGTCCGAGTCCGTGCAGGCCGTCGCCAAGGCGATCAACATCGGCATCGACACGCTCGCCTTCGTCGACGACCAGCCCTTCGAACGCGACGAGGTCGCCTTCGCCCACCCCCAGGTGCGCTGCATCGACGCCCTCGACGCCGCCGGCATCCCGGACCTGCCCGAGATGCACCCCCGGTTCGTCACCGCCGACTCCCGCGAGCGCCGCCACCTCTACCGGGCCGACGCGCAGCGCAACGCCGCCGAGGAGTCCCACGAGGGCACCTCGGAGGAGTTCCTCGCCTCGCTCGGCATGCGCTTCACCATCGACCCCGCCGAGGAGCGCGACCTCCAGCGCGCCGAGGAGCTGACGGTCCGTACGAACCAGCTCAACGCCACCGGCTACACCTACTCCTACGAGGAGCTCGACGCCTTCCGCCGCTCCCCGGACCACGACCTGCTGGTCGCCGGCCTGGAGGACAAGTACGGCACCTACGGCAAGATCGGCCTCTCGCTGGTGGAGCGCGGCGACGGCGTGTGGACCGTCAAGCTGCTGCTGATGTCCTGCCGCGTCATGTCCCGCGGGGTCGGCTCCGTCCTGCTCGGCCACCTGATCCGCGAGGCCCACCGGGCCGGGGCCAAGCTGCGCGCCGAGTTCGTGCCCACCGACCGCAACCGGACCATGTACATCACCTACAAGTTCGCCGGCTTCCGCGAGATCGCGAAGAAGGGCGACATCTCGGTGCTGGAGAACGACTTCTCCCGGATCCCCGAGTTCCCCCCGTACATGGACGTCACGCTCGGGAACTGACCCGGCCCCGCACCCCCTCCCCTTCCCCCAGACCCCTTACGGCAGTGCCACAGAACGAGACGGATGGCCAAGATGAGCGCCCAGGCGAACGAGGACCGGCTCCGGCGGGCCATGGCTGCGGTGATCCAGCTGCAGCAGCGCAACGCCGAGCTGGAGAACGAGCGGCACGAGCCGGTGGCGGTCGTCGCCATGGCCTGCCGGCTCCCGGGCGGCGTCACCACGCCCGAGGAGTTCTGGGAGCTGCTGGCCGCCGGCCGTGACGCCATCGGCCCGCTGCCCGCGCGCTGGGACGGGCTGGACCTGTACGACCCGGACCCGACGGCGACCGGCAAGAGCTACGCGCAGGAGGGCGGATTCCTCGACGGGCTCGAGGAGTTCGACGCCGACTTCTTCGGGATCTCCCGGCGCGAGGCCGTCTCCATGGACCCGCAGCAGCGGCTCGTCCTGGAGGCCTCCTGGGAGGCGCTGGAGCGGGCCGGGCTGCGCCCCGACGCGATGGCCGGCAGCCGCACCGGCGTCTACCTGGGCGCCATGCGCTCCGACTACGACACCGGCAACGCCCCCCTGGAGGTCCTCGACGGCTACCAGGGCACCGGCATCTCCGGCAGCGTCGTCTCCGGCCGGATCAGCTACGCGCTCGGCCTGCAGGGCCCGGCCCTGACCATCGACACCGCCTGCTCCTCCTCGCTGGTCGCCATCCACTCGGCGGTCGCGGCGCTGCGCGGCGGCGACTGCGAACTGGCCCTGGCCGGCGGCGTCACCGTGATGAGCTCGCCCGCCATGTACGTGGAGTCCAGCCGGCTCGGCGCGATGGCGCCCGACGGGCGCTGCAAGAGCTTCTCCGCCCAGGCCGACGGCGCCATCTGGTCCGAGGGCGTCGGCATCCTCGTCCTGAAGAAGCTGTCCGCGGCCCGCCGCGACGGCGACCCGGTGCTCGCGGTGATCCGCGGCTCGGCCGTCAACCAGGACGGCCGCAGCCAGGGCCTGACCGCCCCCAACGGGCCCGCGCAGCAGCGGGTGATCCGCGACGCGCTCGACTCCGGCCGCCTCACCCCCGCCGACATCGACGCGATCGACGCGCACGGCACCGGCACCCCGCTCGGCGACCCCATCGAGGCCGGCGCCCTGGCCGAGGTGTTCGGTCCCGGACGCGACGGGGAGCGGCCCGTGTGGCTCGGCTCCTCCAAGTCGAACCTCGGCCACACCCAGGCCGCCGCCGGTGTCGTCGGCGTGATGAAGATGATCCTCGCGCTGCGCCACGAGGCGCTGCCGCCCACGCTGCACGCCGCCGAGCCGAGCCCGCAGATCCCGTGGGAGGACAGCGGCCTGCGGCTCGTCCAGGAACTGCGGCCGTGGCAGCGCGGCGAGCGGGTGCGCCGGGCGGGCGTGTCCTCGTTCGGCATCAGCGGCACCAACGCCCACGTCATCGTCGAGGAGGCCCCCGCCCCGGCCCCCGCCGAGGCCGAGCCCGAAGCCCCCTCCGCCGAGCCCGCCCCGGCCGGCGCCCCGGCCACCGCGGGCCCCCGCCCGCTGCTGCTCTCCGGCTTCGACACGGCGGCGCTGCGCGCCCAGGCCGGCCGCTGGGCCGACTGGCTCACCGCCCGCCCCGACGCGCACTGGCCCGACGTGCTGCGCACCGCGGCCCTGCACCGCACCCCGCTGGAGGCCCGTGCCGGCGTCCTGGCGGCCGGCCCGGCGGAGGCCGCCGAGGCCCTCACCGCCCTCGCCGCGGGCCTGCCGCACCCCGCCGTCACCTCCGCGACCGCCCGCGAGCGCGGCAAGGCGGTCTTCGTCTTCCCCGGCCAGGGCTCGCAGTGGCTCGGCATGGGCCGCGAACTCCTGGAGCAGAGCCCGGTGTTCCGGGACGCCGTCCAGGAGTGCGACGAGGCCCTCGCCCCGTGGACGGGCTGGTCCGTCGCGGACTTCCTGCGCGGCGAGGCCGACCCCGAACTCACCCTGGAGCGCATCGACGTACTCCAGCCCGCCCTGTTCGCCGTGATGATCGGCCTGGTCGCCGTCTGGCGCTCGCTCGGCGTGGAGCCGGCCGCCGTGGTGGGCTCCAGCCAGGGCGAGGTCCCCGCCGCCGTCGTCAGCGGCGCCCTCTCCCTCGCCGACGGCGCCCGGCTGACCGCCCTGCGCTCCCAGGGCCAGCTGCGCCACTGCAGCGGCCGCGGCGCGATGGCGCTGGTCGAGCTGCCCGTGGCGCGCACCCGCGAGCTCATCGAGCCGTACGGGGCCGCCCTGTCGGTGGCCGTGGTCAACACCGCCGGTTCCACCGTGGTCTCCGGTGACGTGGACGCCGTGGAACGGCTGCTGGCCGAGCTGGAGGGCGGCGACGTCTTCTGCCGCCGCATCCAGTCCGACACCGCCGGGCACAGCGCGCACATCGACCCGATGCTGCCCTGGCTCGCCGAACAGCTGGCCGACCTGCGCCCCGGCGCGGCCACCGTGCCGTTCTACTCGACGGTGACCGGCGCCGTCGTCGAAGGACCCGCACTCGACGGCGGCTACTGGTGCCGCAACGTGCGCGAGACCGTCCGCATGGACCTCGCGCTGGCCCAGCTCGTCGCCGACGGCCACGGCGTGTTCGTCGAGATATCCCCGCACCCCGTCCTCGGGATGCCCCTGACCAGCGCCACCGCCGACAGCGACGGCGCCGTCGTCGGCAGCCTGCGCCGCGACCAGGGCGGCCTCGACCAGCTGCTGCGCTCGCTCGGCGCCCTGCACACCCAGGGCTACGAGGCCGACTGGACGCGGGTGTTCGCCCCCGCCGACGGCTCCGCGGCCCGGCTCGCCGACCTGCCGACGTACGCCTTCCAGCGCAAGGCCTACTGGACCGACGTCCCCGGCTACCGCCGCCTCGACGAGGCCGAGATCGCGGCCCTGGGCCGCGCCGGCCAGGACACCGCGGCCGAGGACGCCACCGGCCCGGCCGCCCTGCGCGCCCGCCTCGCCGCCCTCGGCGACGGCGAACGCCTCGAAGCCCTCACCGACCTCGTCCGGCGCGAGGCGGCCGCCGTCCTCGGCGCCACCGAGCCCGTCCCGGCCGGGAAGCGGCTCCAGGAGCTCGGCCTCGACTCGATCATGGCGCTCCAGCTCCGCAACCGGCTGACCGAGCTGACCACCGCCACCCTGCCGGCGAACCTCGCCTTCCAGCACCCCACCGCGCAGGACATCGGCGCGTATCTCATCGAGCACGCCCTGGTCGCGCACGCCCCCGGCGTCCTGGAGAGCGCACCCACCACGGCCCTGGCCCGCTCCGAGGGACGCGGCGAGCACCCGGCGACCGACGGCCAGCGCCGGCTCTGGTTCCTGGAGCAGCTGCGCCCCGGCAGCGCCGAGTACCACACCCCCCTCGTGCTGCGCACCGCGGAGCGGCTCGACCCCGCCGCCCTGCGCTCCGCCCTGACCTGGGTGACGGCGCGCCACGAGGCGCTGCGCACCTCGCTGGCGGCCCGCGACGGGGCCCTGGTCCAGGTCGTCCGGGCCGCGGAGGAGCCGCCGTTCACCCACGAGGACCTCAACCACCTCGACGCGCGGGAGCTCGACGCCCGGGTGCGCGAGGAGGAGCGCCGGCCGATGCCGCTGGACGGCCCCGGCCTGCTGCGCTGCCTGCTCGCCGACACCCACGACGGCGGCCAGCTGATCGGCATCTTCCTGCACCACGCCGTCACCGACGGCTGGTCCCTGTCCGTCTTCACGCAGGAGCTCTTCGCCGCCTACACCGCCTACGCGGCCGGCACCGCCCCCGAGGTCCCCGAACCCGCCTTCCAGCTCGGCGACTTCGCCGCCTGGGAGCAGCGCGCCCTCGACGAGGGCCACTTCGCCGAGGGCCTGCGGGTGATCGGCGAGCGGCTCACCGGCGCGGGCCGCCTCGAACTGCCCGCCGCCGACGGCGAGAGCGAGGGCGGCACCACCGGATTCACCCTGCCCGCCGCCCTGCGCACCCGCGTCGAGGAGCTGGCCACCCGTACCGGGGTCACCCCCTACACCGTGTACGCGAGCGCCTTCGCGGTCCTGCTGGCCCGCACCACCGGCTCGTACGACTTCGGCCTCGGCACCGTCTGGGCCAACCGCCAGCTCCCCGGCACCGAGGGCCTGCTCGGCTTCCTCGTCACCACCCTGCCGCTGCGCTGCGAGCTGACCGGCGACCCCGCCTTCGAGCAGGTCCTGGCGGCGACCGGGCCGCGCGTCCTGGAACTGATGGAGCACCAGGACCTGCCGCTGACCGAGCTGGTCAAGGCCGTCGGCGGCGAACGCACCGGCGAGGACAACCCGCTGTTCAGCGCCGTCTTCAACTACCGGGCGAGCGCGCTGCCCCCGCTCGGCGAGGGAAGCGCCGCCTGGCTGCCGTCCGGGGACGCCGCCGTGGGCGGCGGCCCGCGCGGGGTGGCCAAGTCGGCCGTCGGCCTGACCCTGGCCCCCGACGGCGAGGGACTGGTCGGCGAGGTGGAGTTCCTGCCCGGCGTCCTCGGCGCCGGGGCGGCCGCCCGCCTCGCGGACAACTTCCGCACCCTGCTGGAGTCGGCCGTCGCCGATCCGGCCCTGCCGATCGGCGAGCTGGAGCTGATCTCCGGCGAGGAGCTGGCCTGGCTGGAGGAGCGCGGCGGCCGGGTGACGGGCGGGGCCGCCGGCCCCACCGCCCTGGAGCGGATCCTCGCCCAGGCCCGCCGCACCCCCGACGCGCCCGCGCTCGTCGACGGCGGCCGCACCCGGACCTACCGGCAGGTCGTGGCGCGGGCGGCGGCGATGGCCGGCCACCTGCGCTCCGCCGGAGCCGGCCCCGGCACGCTCGTCGGCATCCACCTGCCGCGCTCGGCGGACCTCGTGGTGTCGGTGCTCGCGACCTGGCTCGCGGGCGGCGCGTACGTACCGCTGGACCCGGAGTACCCCAAGGCCCGCCTGGAGCACGTGATCCGCGACAGCGGCCTGTCGCTGGTGGTCTCCACCCGCGACGGCTCGCCCGAGATCGCCTCCGACGACGTCGCCGTACTGCTGGCCGACGCGCTGGCGGAGGACACGGACCGGGGCGGCATCCCGGAGGACCCGGACACGCTCCCCGGCCTGTCCGGCCTCGCGTACGTCATCTACACCTCGGGCTCCACCGGCCTGCCCAAGGGCGTCCAGCTGGAGCACGCCCAGTTCGCCACCTTCTGCACGGCCATGGACGAGCGGGTCGGCGGCGGCCCCGGCGACACCTGGCTCGCCGTCACCAGCCTCTCCTTCGACATCTCCACGCTGGAACTGCTGTGGACCCTGACCCGGGGCTACCGGGTCGTCGTGGGCCGCGGCGGCCCGGCCGGCTGGGCCGACTACCTCCCGTACGCGCCCACCCATCTGCAGTGCACGCCCTCGCTGGCCCGCATGCTGCTGGCCGACGCCGACGGCCGCTCCCTCGTCCAGGGCCTGAACCGGATGCTGGTCGGCGGCGAGGCCCTGGACCGGGGCCTGGCCCGCAAGCTGGACCGGCTGTGCCCCGGCGGCCTGATGAACATGTACGGGCCGACGGAGACCACCGTGTGGTCGGCGGCCTGGGACGCGGTACCGGGCGAGGTCTCGCTCGGCCGGCCGCTGCACGGCAACCTGCTGTACGTCCTGGACGCGGCCGGACGCCGGGCGCCGCGCGGCGCCCGCGGCGAGCTGTTCATCGGCGGCCTCGCCGTCGCCCGCGGCTACCTCAACCGGCCCGAGCTCGACGCCGAACGCTTCCTGCCCGACCCGTTCGCCGGGGACGGCGCCCGCATGTACCGCACCGGGGACGTCGTGCGCTACCGGGCCGACGGCTCCCTGGAGTTCTGCGGCCGCGCCGACGCGCAGGTCAAGCTGCGCGGCCACCGCATCGAACTCGGCGAGATCGAGGCCGTCGCCGCCGAGCACACCGCCGTCGCCGAGGCCGCCGCGGTGGTCCGCGAGGACGTACCGGGCGACCCCCGGCTGTGCCTGTACCTCACCGCGGCCCCGGGCCGCACCGTCGCCGACGAGGAGCTGCTCGCCGCGCTCGCCGGGCGGCTGCCCGCCTACATGGTTCCGTCCCGGCTGGTCCACCTCGCCGAACTGCCGCACACGCCCAACAAGAAGGTCGACCGGAACGCCCTGCTGCGCCTGGACGCCCCGGCGCCGGCCGCCGCGGCCGCCCGCGCCGCCGACGGCCGGGAGGCGGCGGGCGAGGGCGGCATCGAGTCGCTGGTGTCCGGTGCCTGGGCCGACGTGCTCGGCATCCCCGCCGTCGACCCCGACAAGGGGATCTTCGACCTCGGCGCCAACTCCATGAGCGCCCTGGAAGCCCACAAGCTCATCTGCGCGGGCCTGGGCCGGGAGTTCCCGCTCTCCACCCTCTTCCGCTACCCGACCGTCCGCCAGCTCACCGCCTACCTGCGGGACGGCTCCCACGCCACGCTCGCCCGGCTGGGGGTACCCCCAGCGGTAGCTGGGGGAGCCTCCGCGGCGCACCGCGAACGCTCCGGCGAGGACGCCGTCGCCATCGTCGGCATGGCCTGCAAGCTGCCCGGCGCACCCGACATAGACACCTTCTGGCGCAACCTGCGCGACGGCGTCGAGTCGATCACCCACTTCACCGACGAGGAACTGCGCGCGGCCGGCGCCACCGAGGAGGAGCTCGCCGACCCGGCCTACGTCCGCTCCCGCGGCCTGATCGACGGCGCCGACCTCTTCGACGCGGCCTTCTTCGACTACTCGCCCGCCGAGGCCGAGGTCATGGACCCGCAGCACCGGCTGTTCCTCGAAGCCGCCTGGCAGGCCCTGGAGCACTCCGGGATCGTGCCGTCCGCGTTCGACGGCAACGTGGCCGTCTTCGGCGGCACCGGCTTCGGCGGCTACCACCAGGACGCCTCGGGCGACCTGTCCTCCTTCTACCGCTCGATGATCGGCAACAAGAACGACTACCTGGCCACCCGCGTCGCCCACAAGCTCGACCTGCGCGGACCCGCCCTCTCCGTCCAGACCGCCTGCTCCACCGGCCTGGTCGCCGCCCACCTCGCCCGCGAGAGCCTGCTGCGCGGCGAGTCCGACGTCGCCCTGGTCGGCGCCTCCTCGCTGACGATCCCGCTCAAGCGCGGCTTCGTCCACCAGCCGGGCCTGGTCGTCTCCCCGGACGGCAAGTGCCGCGCCTTCGACGAGAAGGGCGCGGGCACCGTCTTCGGCAGCGGCGTCGGCATGCTCGTCCTGCGCCGGCTCTCCGACGCCGTCGAGGCCGGGGACACCGTGTACGCCGTACTGCGCGGCAGCGCCGTCAACAACGACGGCGCCGCCAAGGCCGGCTTCACCGCGCCGAGCGTCCAGGGACAGGCGTACGTGATCGCCGAGGCCCAGGCCTCGGCGGGCGTCACCCCGGACAGCGTCGGCCTGATCGAGGCGCACGGCACCGCCACCTCGCTGGGCGACCCCATCGAGGTGCAGGCCCTCCAGCAGGTCTTCGGCTCCGCCGAGCGCACCGAGCCCTGCGCGATCGGCTCGGTCAAGACCAACATCGGCCACGCGGACGCCACCGCGGGCATCGCGGGCCTCATCAAGGCCGCGCTGGCCGTGCACCACGGCGAGCTCGTGCCCAGCCTCAACTACGAGCACCCCAACCCGGAGATGGGCCTCGACCCGAACCTCTTCTACGTCAACACCGAGACCAAGCCCTGGCAGGAGGACGGACCGCGCCGCGCGGGCGTGTCCTCCTTCGGGATCGGCGGCACCAACGCCCACGTCGTCCTCGAACAGGCCCCGGACACCACCCCGGACACCACCCCGGACACGCCGCAGAAGGCGGCTGGAGCGGTCCCCGTCGTCCTGTCCGCCCGCACCGACGCCGCCCTGCGCGAGCAGGCCGGCCGCTGGGCCGACTGGCTGGAGCAGCACCCGCAGGTCCCGCTCGCCGACGTCGCCCGCACCGCGGCCCTGCGCCGCACCCACTTCGGCCACCGCGCCCTGGTCACCGCCGCCACCGCCGACGGGGCCGCCGCCGCGCTGCGCGCCCTCGCCGAGGACCGCTCGCACACCGACGCCGTCCGCGCCACCGCCCGCGGCCGCGGCCGCACCGTCTTCGTCTTCCCCGGCCAGGGCAGCCAGTGGGACGGCATGGGCGCCGCCCTGCTCGACCAGTCACCCGCCTTCGCGCGGACCGTCCGCGACTGCGACGCCCTGCTGGCACCCCAGCTCGGCTGGTCGGTCACCGACGTGCTGCGCGGGGCCGGCGGTCCCGAACTCTCCGCCCGCCGCCTGGACGTCGTACAGCCCGTCATGTTCACCATGTACGTCGCCCTCGCCGCCGCCTGGCGCGAGCTGGGCATCGAGCCCGACGCCGTGACCGGGCACAGCCAGGGCGAGGTCGCCGCCGCCGTCGTGGCCGGCGCGCTCACCCTGGACGAGGGCGCCCGGATCATGGCCGTGCGCAGCCGCGCCCTCCAGGCGGTCGCCGGGGTCGGCGCCATGGCCGTCGTCGAACTCCCGCTGGCACAGGTGGCGGAGCGGATCGCGCCGTACGGGGACGCCGTCTCCGTCGCCGCCGTCAACACCCCCACCTCCGTCGCCCTGTCCGGCGACGCCGACGCCATCGAGGACCTGCTCTTCGCCCTCGACGACGAGGACATCGTCTGCGGCAAGCTGGAGGCGCCCGTCGCCTCGCACAGCCACTGGATGGACGCCCTGCTCCCCGGCCTCGAGGCCGACCTCGCGGACCTGGCGCCCGCCTCCGGACGGCTGCCGTTCTACTCCACCGTCACCGGCACCCTGCTCGACGGCCGGGAGCTCGGCGCCGCCTACTGGTGCCGCAACCTGCGCGAACCCGTCCGCCTCGACCTCGCCCAGCAGCAGCTGATCGAGACCGGCCACGACGTGTTCATCGAGGTCGGCCCGCACCCCGTCCTCGCCATGCCGCTCACCGAGGGCAGCGCGGACGCCCTGGTGGCCGGCACCCTGCGGCGCGGCCACGGCGACCGCTCCGAACTCCTGCGCACCCTGGGCGAACTGCACACCCACGGCCACCGGGTGCCCTGGGAGCGGGTCTGGGCCGGCGACGGCGCCGCGAAGGCCGCCGCCAAGGTCGCCGAACTGCCCTCGTACGCCTTCCAGCGCCGCTCCTACTGGATCGACCCGCCGAAGGCCGAAGATGCCCCGCGCGCCGCCGCCGACCAGGCCTTCTGGGAGGCCGTCGGCGAGGAGGGCCCGGCCCGGCTGGCCGAGCTGCTCGACGCGCCCGACCGCCTGCGGGACGGCATCGGGGAACTGCTCCCGCTGCTGTCCGCCTGGTGGCAGCGCCAGGAGTCCCGCGAGACCGTCGCGGGCTGGCTGTACGAGGACGCCTGGGAGCTGTCCCCGGCGCCCGAAGGCCGGGCCGCCGCCCTGGCCGGGCCCTGGGCGCTGGTGACAACCGACGCCGAGACCGCGACGGCCGACGCCGTCGAGGACGCCCTGCGCGCCGCGGGGGCCACCCCCTACCGCATCGGGGCCACCGCCGACCGGGCCGCGCTCGGCGCGGCCCTGACCGCACTGCCCGAACCGCCCGCCGCCGTCCTCACCCTGGGCTCCCTCGACGCCGCCCCGGACGGCTCCGGCTCCACGGCGGGCTTCGCCACCACCCTCACCCTGCTCCAGGCCCTCGGCGACCTCGGGCTCGACGCCCCGCTGTGGGCGCTGACCCGCGGCGCGGCCGACACCGACGGCTCCGGCACCCCCGCACCGCTCCAGGCGCTGGTCACCGGCCTCGGCCGGGTCGCCGCCCTGGAGGACCCGCTGCGCTGGGGCGGCACCGTCGACCTGCCGGCCGACCCGCACCCGGGCTGGGCCGCGGCCCTGGTGGCCTGCCTCGCGGCGGGCGACCACGAGGACCAGGTGGCGCTGCGCGCCGACGGCCGCCACGTACGCCGCCTGCGGCGCACCGCCCCGCGCCCGGCGGGCACGTGGTCCACGGGCGGCACCGCGCTGATCACCGGCGGCCAGGGAGCCCTCGGCCTGCACCTGGCCCGGCGGCTCGCCGACCGCGGGGCCGAGCACATCGTGCTGGCCTCCCGCCGGGCCGCAGCCGCCCCCGAAACGGAGCTGCTGCGCACCGAACTCGCCGCCCGCGGCGTCGAACTCACCTTGGAACAGGCCGACATCAGCGACCGCGAGCAGACCGCCGCGCTGCTCGCCCGCACCGGCGACGCACGGCGCCCGCTGCGGACCGTGGCCCACCTGGCGGGCCTGTCCCGCCCGGCCGCGCTCGCCGGCCTCACCCCCGAGGCCGCCGCCGAGGAGAACGCGGCCAAGGTGCACGGCGCCTGGCACCTGCACGAGGCCCTCGCGGGCCGCGAGCTCGACGCGTTCGTGCTGTACGGCAGCGGCGCCAGCCTGTGGGGCGGCGCCGGGCAGGCCGCGTACGGAGCCGCCAACACGGCGCTCGACGCGCTTGCCCGCCACCGCAGGGCCCAGGGGCTCACCGCGACCGTCCTGCACTGGGGCGGCTGGGCCGGCGGTGGCATGGTCACCGCCGAGGCCGAACGGGCCGCCCGCTCCCGCGGCCTGCGCACCATGGCACCCGAACTCGCCCTGGACGCCCTCGACATCGCCCTCGGCGCGGGCCTGCCCGCGCTCGGCGTCGCCGACATCGACTGGACGGCGTTCGCCCCCGCCTACCGGGCGGCCCGCCCGCGCCCGCTGCTCGACACCCTGCCCGAGGCGCGCGAACCGGAAGCCGAGCAGGCCCCGGACGCCTCGGCCGGAGCGGAACTGCGCACGACCCTGGCCGGGCAGAGCCCCGAGGAACGCCAGGCCACGCTGACCGCCCTGGTCAAGGGCGAGGTCGCACCCGTCCTCGGCATGCCCGAGGCGGAACTGGACCAGGAGCGGCCGCTCCAGCAGCTGGGCCTGGACTCGCTGATGGCCGTCAAGGTCCGGGGCGGACTGACCCGCCGCACCGGCCTCGCCGTCACCACCGAGGCGATCCTGCGGCACGCCACCTGCGAGGGCATCGCCGCCCACCTCGGCGCCACCCTCGCCCCCGAAGGCAGCGCGCCCCAGGCCCCGGCCGCGGGCCGCGCAGGCCAGGACAACCCCTGGCTGCGCGTCCTCAAGCCGGCCGAGAACCCGCGGGCCCGGATCGTCTGCGTCGCCGGCATGGGCGGCACCACGGGCGGCCACGTGCCGCTGGTGCGCCACCTGCCCGACGACGTCGAACTCCTCGGCGTGCAGCTGCCGGGCCGCGAGGGCCGCGCCGACGAGGCACCCGTCACCGACATGATGGCCCTCGCCGACCAGGTCGTCGCCGCCCTCGCCGGCCGGCTCGCCCCGGACGCGGGCGGGGCGCCCGTCGTCCTGTACGGGCACAGCCAGGGCTCCTGGCTGGCCTGGGAGGTCGCCCACCGGCTCGCCCACCGGCCGGCCGTACCGCCCCTCGCCCTCGTCGCGGCCTGCGCGCTGCCGCCGCTGGCCCCGCTCACCCCCGGCCTCGACCGGCTCGGCGAGCTCACCGGGGACCTCGACGGCGCCGACCCGCGCGAACTGGCCGCGCTCCTGGAGGGGCTGCTGCCCGACGAGGTCCTCGCCAGCGAGGAACTGCTCGCCGAATACGTCCAGCGGCTGCGCACCGACACGGTCCTGGCCGAGAACCACCGGGCCGTGCTGCGCGGCACCACCCGCCCGGCCCTGGACGTACCGCTGTTCGCGGTGTCGGGCACCACCGACCCGGTGCTGCCCGAAGGGTCCATGGAGGTGTGGCGCGAGCTCACCGGCGCCCTCTACGTGCCCCGCGCCATCGAGGGATCCCACGCCGCGCCGATCACCAACCCCGAGGCCATGGCGGCCGAACTCATGAACGCGATCACCACGATCGCCACCAGCCTGGAGGAGAACCATGCCTGAGACCGTGCGCCCGGACGGGGCGCGGATCCACTACGAGGTGCGCGGCACCGGCTTCCCCGTCCTGCTCATCGGCCCCGGCGAGATCCCCGGCCAGTGCGACACCGAGCGGGCCGCCTTCACCGAGACCGCCGACGCCCTCGCCGGGCGGTTCCAGGTGATCACGGTCGACGCGCGCCACCAGGGCTCCAGCACCGGCCCCGCCGAGCCCTTCTGCTACGGACGCACCGCCGCCGACCTGATCGCCGTCCTCGACGAACTCGGCGTCGAGCGCGCCCACATCGCCGCCTCCGGCGCCGGCACCGCCCAGGCCTGGCGGCTGGTCCAGGACGCCCCCGAGCGGATCGCGTCCGTCGTCGCCCACGCACCCGTCGGCCTCGCCGAGGGCAACGGCTTCGGCGACTTCCTGGCGACCTTCGACGAGCCGATGCGCCTGCCCCGCGCCGAAGGCATCGAGGGCGTCATCGAGGAGGCCGGCCGCGGCGGCTTCGCGGACCGGCCCGGCGCCGGACCGTACGCCCGCCAGCTCCACGGCCTGCCCGAGTTCCGCGAGGAGATCCTGGCCCTGCGCCGGGAGCGCTACATCGTGCGCGTCGTCCGGTTCCGCGACGGCCTGTGGCCGCAGGGCTCCGCCTACTTCTCCGTACCGGAGGAGTGGATGACGGGCTTCCCCGCCCCGCTGCTGGTGCTGCCCGGCGACAGCACGCTGGCCCCCGCCGCGCTCGCCAAGCGGCTCGCCGCCGACGTGCCCGGCGCCCGCCTGCTCGACGGCGCCGCCGACACCGCCGACCGCCGGACGGAGACCCTTGCGGCGGTCGTCTCCTTCCTCCTCGAGACCACCGCACGCTGAAGGAGACGTACCGTCATGCTCACTCTCGACACGCTCGACATCACCGATGAGACCGCGTACGCCGCGAACGGCGGCTACCCGTACGCCGAGTTCGACCTGCTGCGCCGCGAGGAGCCGGTGTTCTGGTACCGGCGCCCCGGCTTCGAGCCGTTCTGGGTGCTGACCCGGCACGAGGACGTCGCGTACGTCTCGCGCAACCCGAAGCTCTTCTCCAGCGCCCAGCGCGTCACCCTGGACACCCCCGAAGCCGTGGAGATGTTCGAGGCCCAGCTGGAGGCGCGGGCCGAGATGTTCGGGCACGCCCCCGACATGCCGCCGGCCCTGTCGTACATGGACGCGCCGCGCCACCGCCACCTGCGCCAGGTCATGGCCCCCTGCTTCACGCCCAAGGCGATCAAGGAGCTGGAGGAGCGGTTCCACGAGCTCGCCGCCGAGTACGCGCAGGCCTTCACCCGCCTGCTCGACGAGGACGGCAGCACCGCGGACGTGGCCAAGAGCCTGTCCGCGCGGCTGCCCGTCGCGGCGATCTGCGAACTGGTCGGGGCGCCCCTGAAGGACTGGGACGACATCTTCGAGTGGACCGAGGGCACCACGGCCCCCGGCGACCCCGACAACCAGCGCGACGGCGAGGACGCCGAGGCCACCTTCGCCCGCAACATGGGCGCCCTCAACGGCTATGTCGCCGGCCTGGTCCAGCAGCGCATGGCCGAGATCGACGGCACCGGCACGGACGTCCTCAGCCGGCTGGCCCGGGCGCGCATCGAGGGGGAGGCGCTGTCCTTCCACGAGATCCTCTACACCATCTTCAACCTGCTGGTCGCGGGCATCGGCACCACCCGCAACGCGACGACCGGCGGCATCCAGGCCCTGCTGGAGCACCCCGACCAGGTGCGCAAGCTCATCGAGGACCCGTCGCTGATCGACGGCGCCGTCGAGGAGATCCTGCGCTGGACGTCGATCGCCGTGAACTTCGTGCGCACCGCCACCCAGGACACCGAGATCGGCGGCAAGCTCATCCGCAAGGGCGAGACGGTCGCCATGTGGTACCCGGCGGCCAACCGCGACGAGGCGGTCTTCGAGGACCCGTACCGCTTCGACGTGACCCGCGACGCCAGCGACCAGATCGCGTTCGGCGGACACGGCGAGCACGTCTGCCTGGGCCACCACCTGGCCCGGCTGGAGCTGCGGGCCGTCCTGCACGCCGTGCTGCCGCTGCTCCCGGAGCTGGAACTCGTGCGCAAGCCCGAGTTCGGTGTGCTCCACCTCCAGGCCGCGGAAATCAAGCGGCTTGTCGTACGACGCAAGGATCGGTGAAACACCCCATGTCCGAGACTTCAGCACCGCAGCCGCGGCCGGTACCGGTTTCCCTCCGGGAATTCGCGGCCGGGGACGAGTCCGACCTCAATGTGGTCGCCCCGTGGGTGGGCCCAGCGGTCGACGAGGAAACCGGAAAGCTGAAGGAGCCGCTGCGCAAGCGGCACCTGATCGCCACGTCCGTCGGCTGGCCGAAACCCGGACACGAGCCCGCCGCAATCGCCCTGAACGAGGCCATTCTCGCCGAGCTGTACGTCCGCCCCGGCCTGCTGGCCGTGACGCTCGCGATATCCGAGAAGAACTTCAACAGCACGCGGAGCCTCAGCATCTGGGAAGACGAAGAGGCGCTGAAGGGATTCCTGAAATCGGGTCCGCACATCGCGGCGGCACGTCAGGTGCGAGAGCTCATGTACGACTGGGAAGGTGCGAACTGGGAGTCCGAGGAAACCCTCGAACTGCCGACCTTCGACGATGCGAAAGCAAAACTCGACGAGGTCCGGGCGCCCGGCCCCAGCGCATTCGAGTCGTACGACGGGCACCGTCCCGCCTGAGATCACCGAGGACCGCTCGAGAGTCACTCGAGCCCCACTCGAGAACGACAAGACAAGGAGCAACCGCATGACCCTTACCGCCGAGGCGCCGGCGCAGCCGCTCACCACCCATTTCCTGCACCATTTCGACCTCGCCTACGGCATGGTGCTGGAGCTCGCCGAGGACTTCGACAACGAGACCGCGCGCCTCGCGCCGGCCCCGCACAAGCCGCTGGTCTGGTTCCTGGGGCACCTCATCTGCGCCACGGACTACTTCTCCACCCTGCACCAGGGCACCGAGTCCCTCGTCACCGAGGAGTTCTCCCGGCACTACGCGGGCAACGACAACAACGACTGGTCCTGGGGGCCTTCGCTGGCGGAGATGATCGAGCTCTACCAGCAGGTGCACGCGCGGATGCGGGCCTTCGTGGCCGGGCTGCGCCCCGAGGACCTCGACAGCGAGTCCCCGCTGGAGCCGTTCGGCGACGACCGGCTGAAGAACCTCGGCAAGGCGCTGTCCATCATCCAGATGCACGACGCCTACCACTGCGGGCAGATCGGCTGCCTGCGCGTCGCGCTCGGCAAGCCGGTGCCGTTCTAGCCACATCTCCGCCGGCTGGCCGGAAAGCTCCGGTATCCCGGATCCGCACGGATTCGGGATACCGGAGCCACTGCTACCGTGGCACACGGTTCGCCCGTACCGCGGTTCCAGGAAGAGGGGTTTTCATGCCTTCGCACATTGCGTTCTTCAATTTTCCGGCCATCGGCCACGTGAATCCGACGCTCGGCGTCGTCGAAGAACTGGTCAAGCGGGGGCATCGGGTCACCTGCACGGTGACCGACCACTTCGCACCCGCCATAGAAGCGATCGGCGCCGAGGCCGTCCGCTATGACTCCGTATTCGGTGAATTCTACCGCTCCCCCTACACGGAGGAGGCGAATGCGGGCGAGGGAATGCGCTGTCTCGACGACTCGACCGGTCTCGTCGAGCAGGTCGGCCCCTTCTACGAGAAGAACCGTCCCGATGTCATCGTCCACGACTTCATGTCGTGGGGCGCGCGTTTCTACGGCGCCAAGAACGACATCCCGCTCGTCCGGCTCTACCCCACCTACGGGGCCAATGAGCACTTCTCCATCCAGGAGAAGTTCCCGCTGGCCACATACGCCGACCCGCAGGTCATGGAAATGTTCGGCAAGCTCGCCGGCCTGCTCCCGGAATTCAACCTGCCGGCCGACCCCATGGCCTTCTTCCAGAACATCGAGAAGCTCGGCATCATCTTCCTGCCGCGCGACTTCCACTACGACGGCGACACCTTCGACGACCGGTTCGTCTTCGCGGGCCCCAGCCTCGGCGACCGCTCCTTCCAGGGCGCGTGGGAGCCCGCCTCCGCGGACCGCCCGGTCCTGCTGATCTCGCTCGGCACCGCGGCCACCGGCTGGGCCGAGTTCTTCCGCACGGCCGTCGCGGCGTTCGGCGACACCGAGTGGGACGTCGTCATGGCCGTCGGCGACCACATCGACGCCGCCGACCTCGGCCCGCTGCCCGCCAACTTCGACGTGCGCCGCCACGTGCCGCAGCTCGAAGTCCTGCGCCACGCCAAGCTGTTCGTCACGCACGGCGGCATGAACAGCGTCATGGAGTCCCTGTACAACGGGGTGCCCATGGTCGTGATCCCGCAGATGAACGAGCAGAAGGCCAACGCCCTGCGCGTCGACGAGCTCGGCCTGGGCCGCCACCTCACCAAGGAGGACACCACGGTCGACACCCTCCGCGAGGCCGTCGCCACCGTGGCCGCCGACACCGAGGCGACCGCCCGCGTCGCGAGCCTGGGCGAGGTCATGCGCCAGGTAGACGGCCCGGCGGTAGCCGCCGACGCCATCGAAAAGTTCCTCGCACAGCACGCGGGCTGACCTTCCGTCCCACCGCGCCCCAGCCCCCGGCCGTCCTTACGATGCTGTTGGTTTATTCGGGGTTCTACTTCGCCCCGTCGAGCTTCGGCTCGGCGGGGCGAAGTGCTGCGAAGTGGCTGGTGCGGGTGCGGGCCCTGCGTGTGTCGGTGAGGTGGGCG
>NZ_JBHXNP010000013.1:0-116776 GCF_042719495.1 Streptomyces sp. NPDC058525 | reverse complement strand
GCGGGACACTGGGAACACGCCGGAATCGGCCACCCACGTGGCTGCCATTGGCTCGGAGTGTCGGTCCGAACAACAACAGGCACTGGATAAAGAACGTACGACGTCTGGATGAGGACCAGGTCGGCGGCCGTGATCAGGCTGACTGCGTCATCGGCCAAGTGCTCAAGGAGGTTTCTGGTGGCTCTGTGCAGCTGGTGTTCGGTCGGGTAGCGGTTCAGGGTCGGCCGCCAGGTGTGCAGCTTGCTTGCAGCTCGCTGCAGGCGTCGTTCGGTACGACGGGTGTGCTCTCGGGCCACCTCGTAGGCGTCAGAGCCGCTGCCGAGTATGTGGTCAACGGATAGGGCTGCCTGCTCGGCACGGGCTTCGTGCAGTGCGCGGCGGGCGGCTCTATGGCCGCTCGCTGCCTTGCTGGCGCATCGGATCATCTCGACCGTGCGCAGTGCGTTCGTCGCGTTCATGGAAGGGCCTCGTGAAGGTTCGAGGGTCTGCGTTGGAATGTCCGGCGGCTTGCTGCCTCGGCGCCGGCCTGCGGCTGCGGGGAGGATCCGTGCCATCGGGCTCGCCGGTGCGGATGAGGGCTGCCAGGGCGGAAGCGGCTGTGCTGGCGGGCCCTGCCGTCTGTCCCGTGCGTCTGGGACAAAGGGCAGGTACATGCCAATCGGCCTGCTGATTCGCTTCTGACGTCGATCCGGTGACCGGGCTGACGGTGAGGAAGGTAGAAGCCGCAGGGGCTAGGGACGCAAGCCGGTGAACTCACGGCTGAGGCAACAACGCGCGGGGATCGTCAGCGGTGGCCGCGGCCGAAGTGCAGCGCGCTTCCCGGCCGCGGGTCCTCGGTGGGGAGGCTCCCTGCGGCCCGTTGGTCGACAGGGCTCACGGGTCTGCCAGGACGGACAACCGGAGGGGCGCCCGCGATGAGGTCGGAGCTGCCCAAGGGCGGGCACCCGAGTTCCGGCCTGGGCTGCAGCGGCTGGCAGGAAGGGTCAGCTGGTGGCCAGCGGGGAGCAGGGGGTCGTGCAGGCCTTGGGGATCCAGGCGGTGGTGCCGGCGGGGAGGCCGGAAGCGGAGCGGTAGCGCAGTCGGAGGAGGACCCAGCCTCCGTCCTCGCGGAGGTTGACTCCGCGGTCGAGGTAGAAGAGTTGGCCGATGGCCGCGTGGCCGCTGCCGGGTCCGGTGCGGGCCTGAATGGCGTCGCGGTTCACGTACCGGGTGAGGGAGTGGACCTCGGCCGGCGTGGTGTCGTCGGTGACGGAGGGGGTGTGCAGGCGGTTGGCGAGGCGGCGGCCGACAGCGAGGAGGGTGTTCACGGCAGGCCTTTCGGGGGGGCGCTTGATTGGCATGCTGTGCAGCAGCGTGGCAATGCAGCGGGGTTGGTGACAATCGGCCCCGCCCGGGCGGCGGACTGTCGCACGTCTGGTCCCCTCTGGGGGCTCGTTGGATCGCTGCGGCGTCCCGTCTCCCGGTATGCCTCGACGCGCCTGCCGGTTGTCTGCCGTGTCGGTGGCGTGGAAGCAGCGGAGCGGGCCGCCTGCCTGGGCCGCCCGCTCCGGGAGGCGGTGGTTCAGCTGGTCACTCGGGCATGCAAGGCGTGAGAGCTCGGACGGCCTGGGCGATCGTGTCGAGCCCGGCCGGGGCCGGAGCGGTCACTCCCCAGGCGCCGAGGTCTGCGAGTGCCTCGCCCGCCAGCGCTGCCAGGGAGACAGCGTCGTCGGGTGCTGCCTGCTCCACGGCGGCGATGTACAGGGCGATGATCAGGAGACCGGCGATCTCTCGCGGGCGGCCGAGGGAGCACAGGTGCTTGATGGCCTGCTTTCGTTCCGGCCCGGCAGCACTGCCGGTGTTGGCGTGGGGGCTCGCGAAGGCGTGGAGTAGCAGCTGGCGCCCCAGGTTCCAGCCGTGATGGACAACGCCGGGGTGGAGGTCGGGATGACTGTGCGGGGGGAAGAGTTCCTGGGATGACGGGATATACAGAAGGGGCGTGTCGGTCATGGTGGTCCTCGTCGTCGGAGATGTTCCGGGCCTCATGGCCGGTCGGACGGTCGTGGACGGTATGAGGACCGGGACTTAGCTCAGCAAGGGTTCGTCGGCCTCGGGTCGCGACTCCTGTCGCGCTGGCGGGAGGCGGTCCCCGCAGGCGCACGTCGTTCCGGGCTGGCCTGGGGCTGTGGCTGCGCGGGTCAGGCCTGCCGCTCGTTCCGCCAGGCGGTCCGGCCGGGGTGTCGACCGTTTCAGCAGCTGGCACGTTGGTGCCACGGACAGGCTGCCTGTAGCCGGCTTGCGGCAGGGTGGTGTCGCTTTCCCCGCGCGCGAACTACAGATCGGATCCCTGGATGCTGCTGGACAAGTGCCGCTCTTTTAGCGCGGCGGACGATGCGCGGGCGCTCGGCCTCTACCCGTACTATCCAGGATCCCAGGGGCCGTCGGGGCGCGGCCAGGTGGTCCTGGACGGCGCCGAGGTGTGCATGCTCGGCAGTAACGACTACCGCGCCCTGAGCTCCAACCCTCAGATCATCGGTGCTGCTCAGGACGCGCTCGCGTTGTACGGCACCTCGGCGACCGGGCCGCGGCACAGAAGCGGCAACCTTGACCTGCACGAAGAACTCGAGGCGGACCTGGCCGACTTCTTCGGCTTTGAGGCCGCGCTCGTCTTCTCCACCGGGTACATGGCGAACTTCGGAGTTGTCTCCTGCCTCGCCGGTCGGGACGACATGGTGTTGGTTGACGAGAGGGCGCATGCCTCACTGGTCGACGGCGCTCGTCTGGCCGGCGCAAACGGAGCGCGGGTGCTGTCCTACCGGCACCGGAGTCCTGAAGACCTGGCCGATCATCTGGCAGCGGCCCCGGAGCGCCCGAGCCTTGTCGTCACCGAAGGACTCTTCGCTGATTCGGGCCGTGCTGCCCCCGTGGCCCAGATTGTGGAAGTCTGCGAGCGCTACGGTGCGACGCTTCTCGTCGACGAGTCCCATGGTGTCGGCCTGCTCGGCCGCGGGCGCGGTGTGATCCACGAGTCCGGCATGGCGGGCCGGGCGCCGTTGGTGACGCTCTCGTTCGGGACGTCGCTGGCCTCGCAGGGAGGTGCCGTGCTCGCGGATGCGCGCACGGTGGACTACCTGCGGCACCACTGCCGCCCGCAGTTGTTCGCTGCGGGCCTCAGCCCTGCTGAGACCGCCGCTGCCCACGCGTCGCTGCGGGAGATCATGCGCCAGGCTGACCGGATCCCCGACGCTGTGACGGCCGCGGAACATCTGCGGGCGGCGCTGGAAGCGCTCGGGTTCGACGTGGAGCCCAGCATCGGCCCGATCATTCCGGTGCGCTTCCCCGACGAGCAGGGGATGCTGTCGGCGCAGCGCCTGCTTCTTGACCACGGGATCTATGCGAACGCCGTACTGGCGGCGGCCGGTGCAGGGCACCGGCTGAGAGTCGTGTGCACGGACGCCCACACGCCGGAGGCCCTGGACGCGGTGATCGGCGTCTTCGGACAGTTGCGGGAAAAGCTGATCCCCCAGCGCCGCCAGCCTGACTAGCCGGGACCCCAGATCCGTACACGGCCTCAGGGCCTGGAAGTCCTGGAACGCGCCGGTGCCCTTCCCAGCCGGTGGTCAGGTGGCCGGGAGCTTGCTCACGGCCTTGTCGATGTGACGGTCAACGAGGCCGGGAGCACCGACCAGGATCACGGCCACGTTCCCCTTCCGGACGGCGAGGGTCTTCATGATCTGTGGGCCGGAGGGCAGATTCAGGGTGGTGGCGTAGGCGAACTGCTCGTCCCCCAGCTTGGGCGTGGCGGACTTGGACACCTGCACTTCGATCGGGGTGGTCCCGGAGGTCATGGTGTACGTGGGGCACGCCAGGTAGGCGTCGAACTGCTTGCGGAGCTTGGAGGAGAGCACCGAGGGACGGTCGCTGTGCAGCTCCTCCCCCAGGGTGCTGGTGTCGTACGTGAAACTCACGTCCACCTTGGAGGCGAAGTTGAGGTCGCTGTCGCCCTTCCCCAGCTGCTCCAGGGCTGCACATCCCTGAATGGACACGTCATCGTGCCCGCCCTGTTGCTCGGGGGCCGTGGCCGGGTTCTGGATGTACCCGTACCCGAGGTCGGTGGAGCTGAGCAGCAGTGGGTCCAGCTCACCCACCGCGAGCGGCTTCGGTTCCTGCTTCAACGGTTCTGGTGCTTCGCCGGCCCCGCCGACTGCTCCCCCGCCGGTGCCGCCGCCGCTGCTGCAGCCCGCGACCAGGGCGCAGCATACGGCCGCGGTGGCCGCCCAGCGCCGAGTCTTGAGTGCCGTCGTACGCATCGGTACCTCAACTCCTCCCCGAATACAGGTACATGACACTACTGCCTTCGGATGGGTGACCTCGCACGGGCACCTCTGGAGGTCATGGCCGGGCTGGCCGGAGCTGGTTCCCGCAGTGGCTCGGGCCTGGGCGCGAACCGGGCGTACCCCGGTCTCGAGCCGCTACAGGCCGCGCATCACGGCGACGACCTTGCCCAGGATGGATGCCTGGTTGCCGAGGATCGGCTGGTAGTCGGTGTTGTCCGGGTCCAGCCACACGTCGAAGCCCTCCCGCCGGAGCCTCTTGACCGTGGCTTCGCCATCGAGCATGGCGGCGACGATGGAACCCGGCTCGGCTGTGGGCTGCCGCCGGACGATGACCACGTCGCCGTCGAGAATGTGGCCGTCTCCGGCCATCGAATGTCCGGTCACGGTGAGGGCGAACAGCTCTCCGTGGCCCACCACCTGTCGGGGCAGGGGCAGGATGTCGTCGACCTGCTCGTCGGCGGTGATGGGTGTGCCTGCGGCAATTCGGCCGACGAGCGGCACTTCGGCCAGCGGCGCCGTGGATGTCGCGTGGTGAGTCGGTGCAGCATCTGGGCCGTCGCCAGGCGCCGGGAGTGCGGCGCCGCGGACTGGGGCGTAGGTACGGGGGCGGTGAGCGTCCTTGCTCACGAAGCCCTTGCGCTCGAGCACAAGGAGCTGGTGGGAGACAGACGAGGTGCTCGTCAGGCCCACGGCCTGGCCGATCTCGCGCATCGACGGAGGGTAGCCGCGGTGCGGACGGACTCGGTGATACAGGCCAGGACCTTGCGCTGGCGGTCGGTGAGACCGTCTGCGCCCGTGCGCCCGCCGCCGGGCGGCCGACCCGCGCGTGGCCGGATTGCGCTGGCTTCCATGTGAACCCCCTCCGTAACGTGCTGGGGCCAACGGTAACCCGGCCGACTGACCGAACGCCTGCAAAATTCGAGGTCAGCGCGCTAGGCGGTCTGCAGTTGCGAGCGGCCTCCTCCGCCTTCTGCCTGGCGTGCGCGTGCGTCCTTGACCAGATCCCGCAGTACGTTCGCGACGAGGTCGGGCCGCTCCCCCGGAAGGCTGTGGCCGGCCCCTTCGGCTACGTGGATGCGGGCGTGGGGAAGCTCGGCGGCCAGGCGGCAGGTGTGAACCGGCGGGATGAGCCGGTCCTGAGTGCCCGTGATCAGGTGCACCGGGGTGTTCGTCAGCGCGTCCAGGAGGCCCGCCACGTCGTAGTCGAGGATCGCTCGGTACCACGCGGCCGCGATCTCCAGGGGAGGCCGGGGCTCGGCGGAGGGGCGGAGCGTGTTGCGGAGGTACTGGACGGGGCGGGGGGCGGTTGCGCAGGCGCTCGCTATGGCGCTGCGGGCATTTCCGAGGACCCGGGTGAGTGCCGGTTGGTCGTGCCGTCGCAGGTCCAGGCGGCCGGTGCTGGTACTGGCGAGGAGGACGCCGGCGGTCTGGGTGAGGGCAGTAGGACCAGCCTGCAGCGAGTACATCAGCACGGACATGGCGCCCATCGAGTGTCCGGCGAGGACAACAGGCAGGTCACCAGCGTGTGCGGTGAGCAATGCTGCCAGGTCACGGGCGAGAACGCTGATGTCTGCTGGGGCTCGGCCGTGGGTGGAGGCGCCGTGGCCCCGCTGGTCGTAGGTGATTACGCGGAGGCGGCTGTCGAGTGTGGTCCTCATCAGGACGTCGTTCCAGACCCGGGCGGAAGCCTGCCATCCATGGGCGAGGACGAGGGCGACGTCTGGTTCGTCGATCGGCTCGCGCTGGTAGACGGCCAGGTCTGCGCCGTCTGGTCGGATCAGCCGCTGGGGCTGTGATTGGAGGTGTTGCACCGGCTCACGCCACCGCGAGGGAGAAGTCGATGGTCGGTCCGGTCGCCTGGGCCGGCGCGGCTCCGAGGCCACGCAGGATCTTGAGCATCCGGACGTTGTCCGCGCCCGTCATGACCACCAGGAAGGAGCAGCCCAGGGTGCGGGCTGCTACGCGGGCCTGGGCCGTCAGTGCTGTTCCGAGGCCGCGGCCCTGCCAGCCGTCTTCGATCAGCAGGCCGAGTTCGGCCGCGTGGCTGTCGGTGTCGCGGACCAGATTCATCGTGGCGATGATGTTCTGGGGGCTGTGCTGGGGGTGGGAGACCCAGGAGATGCCTCGGTCGGGGTTGGTGAGGTGGTTCCACTCGGCCTGACGGAGGTTGCGGCGGGCGCTCTGGTACCGGGCAAAGCGAGACGCCAGGGAGCTGCGGTCGTGCAGCTGGTTCACCGCCTCGAAGTCGGCGGGCGTGGCGGGTCTGGTGATGGTCGCGGTCGGTGGGTGCTCGTAGCTCCAGGGCTCGTCTGAGGCTGTGTCTGTGGCGAGCGCGGAGGCGTAGGGGGCGCGGGTGGGCACGGTTGTCCTCGGCTTGTGTGTCGGGGTCAGGGCGGTGGCGCTGAGCACACGTTGCCGGACTGGAGTACCAGCTTCGTGGTGTGCGCAGGGCTACTGACCGGGGTCCGGCACACGGACTTGCCCGTGCGTGCCTCGTGACGGGACGCCGACGCGGGAGCTGCCGTTCACGCCGTGGTCGGCCTCTGGTGCCCCGTACGGTGCCGCGAGCTGCGGCCGCGCTCCGTGGGGGCGGGACATTGGTGCGGGTGGGCCGGATGCGGAGTTTCGCGGCTCCGGCAGATCAAGGGCAGGGATACGCCGTCCCGGCCGCGACCGGCGTCGCGCCGCGCGCAGATGACAGAGCTGCGGCCTCGCCGAGTCTTCGGCGAGGTCGCATAGGAGCTGGATTGCTGTGGCTGGCTTCTGCTACCGCGCGACCCAGCCGCCGAGGTTGTTCGGGCCGGTGGCGGCCGCCCGGGCCAGGGCGTCCGGGGAGCCCAGCAGGGCCTGGGGCAGGTAGTCGGAGTGGACGCCGAGGTGCCACCCGTGTACCTGGACGGCGAGCGCGGCGACGGCGAGGGGGCCGGTGGGCAGCAGCGTCCTGGGGGCGGGGTCGTCTCCGGCGCTGTCTCGGTGCTCGCTCAAGCGAGCCACCAAGGCCTGCTCGAAGACTGGCTGGTCGTCGTCGAGGAGGCAGCGGAGCAGTCGCTGGTCGGGGGTGAGGGGGCCGGCGACGTCCAGCCGACGGGCGGCCTCGGCGCGCTCCGCTGGACCAGGCTTGTTCAGGGTGATCGTCGGCCATCCGCTGGGCAGATGCCCAGCGGACGGCGTCAGGTATTCGGCCAGGGCGTCCATCTGGGCACGGTCTGCAGGGGGCGACACCGAGTCGAACTTCGAGTAGGGCACCCCGCTACGGACTGCGGGCGCGTAGTCGTCCTGCAGCAAGCCGCCGATGACGCGCCGCCACTCCCAGATGAGTCCGCTGATCAGGCACAGCTCGAAGGTCTCAATCCACTGGGTAGCCGTGGGCGCCTCGTTGACGATGTCACGGAAGGCCTTGTCCTCGCTGCTGAGCTGCTCGCCGACGAGCGGGAGGAGAATCTCCTGGTCACCGTCGGGGAAGCACCCCACGCTGAGCAGACCGAGCGAGCACTCCGCGGCCGTGTGCAGGACGTTGCGCAGGGGTGTGTCGAGTGAAGGGTCACTCGCGATGCGGGCCGCAGCGTGGTCCAGGAGCTCGTCGCGCATCTCCGCCAGGTCGCGCAGCTGCATACCGCCGTACTGCATGGAGTGCCAGCGCCCGAACGCACGCCCGCGTATGTCCTCGAGCGCGTGGGCCATCTGCTGGCCGTCGATGACGTGGGGAGTCACTGCCTGCACTGATGCTGTCCTCTCATGATCAATCCGGTTGGACGCGGCACGCTACCAGCGTGGCCTGACACGGCCGTTTTCCACGCGTGCGGCAAGTTGCGGCTCGGGCGTTCCAGCGGCTTGGGAGTCGCCGGACGCACGGCCAGCCCCGGAGCGCTGGCGTCGGCCTGGGAACAGCTCCGTCGCTCGCCGGGAGGTGCCTGTCAGCTCGGGTGGTCGGGCAGCTCGGCGGTGAAGAAGGCCCTTGAGCACATCGCGGATTACGTCCCATTAGGTGGTGGCGGGCATGGTGTGCATCTCGGCTATGGCGTTGCGTAGCCGGGTGACGCACTGGGGGAAGTCGGTGCCGGAGACGAGCAGGTGGCCGCGCCGGAGGAGCGGTCCCGCGCGAGTGTCGGAGCCGTAGCGTTCGAGGCGCGCGTAGGGCGTGATGCCGGACTGCCCGGCCGGGCGGGCGTGGAGTCGGTCGGCTGCGGTTCCCTGGAGGTAGCGGATGGCCGCGGCGCCCAGGGGGGTCTCTTCCGTCTCAGCCGGGAGGCCTCGTGCGTGGATTCCGGTAACCGCGATGAGGTCGATGCCGGTGACCTGCTCGATGAGTTCGGCAACGAGGGGGTCGGTCAGATGGGTGGCGAGGCTGATGACGCGCGCGCCGGTGGAGGTGATCCGAAGCCGGGTCTGTGCGACGCCGGTCTGGTGGCCGGTTGACTCGAGCGCTCGGGTGACGGTGCCCTCGATGGCGGCGGCGCAGACGTCGTCGGCGTCGACGACCACTTCGAGGGGCAGCAGGCTGGGCTCGGCCTCGGGGTCGAAGGTGGCGTGCGAGATCGCCACCAGGCGGCTGTCCAGGGTGTAGGCGGTGGCTTCGATGCCGTCGAGCCATGGCTCGACGATGGTGCCGGTTCCGGACCACGAGGCCGCGGTGGCAGCCGAGAATGCCTCGGCGAGCTGTTCAAGGCTCTCGACGACGCGAGCGGCGTATCGCCGGCGGGGCGCGGCGGGCTTGCAGACCAACGGGAAGCCGAAGGTGTGCGCTCCTTCCAGGGCCTGGTCGAAAGTGTCCGCGTGGATGCCGCCGCTGCTGGGGATCCCCTTGCGGTTCAGGAGTTTGAGCGTGCGGTTTCGCAGGGTGGTGACTGCCAGGGTCTCAGCGGTCGGACCGGGAAGGTCGAATGTTGCCCGGATCGCTGCGGCCGCTCGTACGTGTGTGGGATGGAAGTGCAGGACCCCTGTGATGGGGTGCTCGATGGAGAGCCAGCGTGCGGCCTGCTCTACGATTTCAGGCCTGGCTGTGTTGGCGACCCGTGCTGCGGACACGTACTGCCGCTGCCAGGAGGCGGGATCGTCGTCGATGAGCACCAGGGGTCCGCCCTCGGCCAGGCGCTTCATGGCGTGCTCCCATTCCGCCCGGGGTCCGCTGCCGAGGACGAGGAGGTGCCCTGGCGTTCGAGGGTCCTCGCGGCGGGCCGTGTCGGTGTTCACGGGGGCGCTCCAGTGTGTTCGGCAACGAGTGCAGTCGGCGGTGCGGCCGGGTATTGATCACTCTCCCGATGTGAGCGTGGAGCGGCAACGGGCACGACCTCGTGGTCCCTGGACGTGGTCGCCTTCGTGGGCGCGGTGTCACGTAGCGGGACAGAAGTTGAATTGGTGGTGGCCGCTGGCGGGAAGCGGTCCATGCCATGGGAAGGGTTGGCGTTTTAGCAGGTCAGCGGGCTGTCGGGATGTCGGCCCGCGGGACGGCCCTGTTGCAGTCCCCTGCTGCGCCGGTGGGGGGTCCCTGGGGCGTGTCAGGCGCATCTGTTCGCCTTGAAACGCTGTGACCTGCATTTTTGCAGCTAGGCGGCGTGAACTCCATCTCTGTGCGGCACGGTTGGTGTGCGACAGGAAGAGGTGCTTCCAGGAAAGGGCGGTTCCTCCACAAACTCGGTCTTGACCGGTAGAGATGTGCCTGTCGGGGCCCGTGAGACGGGAAGAAGTCCCGGCAACGTCTACGGGGAGGAACGTCAGTGATCGACTCCGGCTTTCTCGACGCAGCCGACGTCGCCGACAGCGCGGACGACGGGATGACGGCTCACGGGCGGGTGTTCCACGTCCTGCAGACGCTGAACAGCATGGGGCCCGGGCTGCACCCGCTGCGGCGGATCATCGACGAGTCGGGCGTCACGAAGAGCACCGTGCACCGGATCCTGCGCGCCGGCGTGGCGGCGAAGCACCTGATCTACAGGTCGCCCGGCCGGTACGGTGTCGCAACCGACGTCGCCAATCACCGCCCCGACGCCAGCGTGCACCTCAACCTTGCGCACGACAGCGCCCTGGACCGTGAGACCACGGCGCTGCAGCGCCAGACCGCGCAGGTTGCGATGGCCTTCAGCGCTGTGATGATCGACGACACACCCGGCCGGCTGATGGTGGAGCACACCTACGGGCGTCGCAGCGACTTCCAGGCCGCCTTCAACCATGCCGACGTCGATGCCAAGGTGGCCCTGCGGCACGCGCCGCTGACTGCCGACGCTGCGGGCCTGGCGATCCTCTCTCACCTGGACGGGGCCCCGCAGAGCCACCTCATGCGGGAGATCCGGTCCGAGGGCTACGTCATGACGCAGTCTCCCCTGCCGGACTGGAAGATGATCGGCGTGCCCTTGTGGCGCGGGTCCACGGTCTATGGCTCCCTGGCCGTGATGGGGCTGCGCCCGCAGATGGAGCGCAACCGGCGGGAGTACGCCGCGGCGGCTCTGGCCTGCGCTGCGCGTCTGAGTGCCCGCTGCGAACTGGCCAGCGGAGCCATGCGGATGAGTGCCTGACCGCACCACACGGC
This sequence comes from Streptomyces sp. NPDC058525, assembly GCF_042719495.1. Classification (NCBI taxonomy): domain Bacteria; kingdom Bacillati; phylum Actinomycetota; class Actinomycetes; order Kitasatosporales; family Streptomycetaceae; genus Streptomyces; species Streptomyces sp. NPDC058525. The sequence goes on along the minus strand of NZ_JBHXNP010000013.1, from coordinate 105,937 downwards.
ACTTCAGAATCGGCCGTGGTGCGGCTCGGAGCGTGGAGTGTTCGAACCGACCGGGGCCTCGATTTGAGACGGTCTCTCGTCACCTGGTCAGAGCCGTCGTACGAGGTATAGGCGGCCCGGACCGTCCTGGCCGGATGCCATGGTCAACTGACGGCGCGCAGGTGCCCAGCCTGGCCCTTGGGGGCCATGCCGGGTGCAGGTCATCGCGGCTCTACACGCTGCAGGAGGCTGCCCCGGCGCAGAGCGATTCGACTGTGGTCTCCTCCCCCAGCTCGGTGAGCACCAGGGTGATCCTCGCCAGGCCACGCGCCTGCAGAGGGCGCGGCGTTTCCTCGACGAGGCGGCAGCTCCGCAGGCCGATGAGCGGGTCGGGGTGCCGTATGATCCGGGCCTTGCCGTCGTGGTGGACGAGGTCGGCGCCGGCGCCGAGGACCCATGTCTGCATGTCGTCGAGGTAGGTGTTTCGCAGGGTGGGGCGCAGGTAGACCTCGCGCCGCAGCATGTGGAGTTCGGTGTCCTGGTCGTTGCGTTCCAGGCTGGTGGCGAGCTGGGCCAGCATCGACAGCTGCCAGTCCTGGAAGTCCACGAGGATGGCGGATGCTTCCGGGTGAAGGAGCCCGAAACGCAGGAAGTTGTCCGTGGGCATCGCAGTCGGGTGATGGCGCAGGCCGCGGAAGAGATTGCGATAGGCCCGGTTGGCCATCCTGACTTCCCATCGCTGATCGATGAGGAAGGTGGGCAGTGAAAGGGCTTCCATCATGGCCGCGTAGTCGTAGAGGAACGCATCCATGGATGGGTCCCCATCGTGTTCGCGCCCGCTTACGGGCCGCGTGTCCGCCGGTGGAAGCCGGTCGACAGCGATGAGGAACAGCCGGGCAACCTGGGATTCGGTCATCTCCAGGGCGTCGGCGAGGTGGAAGAGCTTCTCGTCCGTCCACTCCTTGACGACCCCGCGCTCCCAGTTGCCGTAATTCCGGGCGCTCATGTCGAGCCGCTCGGCCACCTCCTCCTGCCTCAGGTTGAGGTATTCACGCCTGCCCTGGATCAACTGCTGAAGACGCTTGGCGCGCATCTCAGCGGCAAGATCGTCGTCCACTGCGTGTGCCCCGATCTTCGTCCCGGCGTTCAACGCGCCTCCCCCTCGGCGTAACGGCTCATTCGGACAACTCCCCACACCGGTGCGGTAGTCCGCTCCTTCCGTGGCGGCAGCATGGGAGCCTCACTATGTCCACCTGCATTACAAAAATGCAAGTAGGTATTCCTTTTCCCGATCTGCTAGGAAAGTTCCGGATTGAACTTTCTTGATTGTGTGATTGGGGAAGCTCTGCCGAGGAAGGGAAGCCAACGACCCGGCCCGATCCTCGACAGGCTGGTTACCGAATCTGCGTGGCGGTTGCCCATTCCCCGGCTGTCCGCCGATGACCGTGGACGTGCAGCCTCCTGGCCGCCGCTGGGGGCGGCGCGCGAGAGGCGGCTGGCACCCGACCCGGCGGACGACCGCCGCGCCGGGTGCCGTGCGCGTCAGCGCGGGGAGATCACCCCCAGTCGGAGTCCCGCGGCTGAATCACCGGGGGGGCAGGAGGCACGGAGGCCTGCGGCTGCACCTCCCCTGTGGCTGCCACGCCCCAGTTGGTGTCGGCCGGCTCAGTGGCCGCGATACCGCTCAGGGCCGCGACCGCGAGAATCGCGAGCAGCACAGCGGTACCCGTTGACCGGATGTTGATGGAAATCAAGGTGATGCTTCCTTCCTCAGCCGGCCCCACCCCCGCAGACGCGGCGGGCAGCGGAGCCCATATCTGCGCCACGGGCCCTGTGGCACACGATCCAGGTTCTATCGAGTGGTTGCCGTGATCAAGCTTCGGGATACTGCGTGCACCTGCAGTTCAGGAAGAGGAAGTCAGGTTTCATGGCAGAACACGAAATATCGAACACCCCGAACACGTCGCGCTTGACCGAGTCGGAGCTTCAGACATACCGCAAGGCTCTGCAGGGCGAGATGCTGCCCGCAGAAGAGCCCGGCCTCGCCTCGCTCGTCGAGCGCGGCATCCTGCTTGCGAACACCCATGAACAGGGAAGGTACGTACCAGCGCCTTCCGGGTACCTGCAGCGCCACCTCACCGCGGCCGTCCTCAAAGTGCTCACCGGAGCCACTGAGGCTCTGGCCGGCATTCCGGCGCACGTGCGCGAACTCGAATCCGAGCAGCAGGTGTACAACCACAGCCCAAGTCCGGTCGGCACGATGCTGCTCGTCACGGTGCCGGAGGTCAACGCAGAGACGATCCGCACCATTCAGGGAGCCGAGTTCGAGATCCTCACTGCGCAGCCGGGCTACCGCAAACCGAAGGTGCTCAAGGGGGCGCTCCCCCGGGACCTGCAGGCAGCCCAGCGCGGGGTGTCCGTACGGACGATCTACCGGACGAGCGGCCGCTCCAACCCCACGCAGCAGGACTGGGTGGCCATGATGACGCGTGCCGGCGCTCAGGTCCGCACCCTCGGTGAAGACTTCCTGCGGCTGGTCATCGTGGACCGCAAGCACGCCTTCTTCGAGGTCTTCGGGGAAGACGGCGCCGTCCAGGAGGCTGCCGCCTGGTACACACAGGACCGCGGCGTGTGCGCGGCCTTCGCGGCTCACTTCCATCACCAGTGGGAGCGAGCCGATCCGTGGGTGCCCGAGGAGGGTGAGGGCGGGGCCAGCCCGGAGGACGGCACTCTGACCACGAAGATGCAGAGGAGCATCCTGCGGGGCATCGTGGCAGGCAAGAGCTACGAAATCATCGGGCATGGCCTTGGGTTCAGTTCCCGTACCGTTACCGCGCAAGTCTCGGCGCTGCGCGACAAGCTGGGCATGAACACCGTGGCGCAGCTCACCCATTGGTGGGCGACGTCTCCCGAACGACTGCTGCCATAGGAAGAACGGCCACGCCGCTGCGAGGCGCTGGGGCGTCCCCCCGCTGCCTCACCAGCCCTGGTGAGGCCTCCCGGGAGAGCCATTCGGGCCGCCCGTGGTCTGAGACGTCCGAATGCCCGGCCCCCCGTACGGGGAGTGCCCAGCAGGCTGCGACTGGACCGGCCCCGGGTATCCGTACGCAGGTGCTGAGCGTCGGTTGGCGAATCCGTCGGCGACGAGCGCGGCGAGCTCGAAGTAGGCCTCGCGGACCTTGGGCCGCATCATGTCCAGGTCTACTTCGCTTCCGGTCGCGAGGTGTTCGTCGAACGGTACGGAGATCACCCCGCGGCAGCGGGCGCTGAAGTGGGCGACGATGTCCTCGACGTTGATCATCTTGCCCTTCTCCCGGACTCCGGAGACCACCGTGAGGCCGTGGCGGACCAGCTCCCCATAGCCGTGGGCGCTGAGCCAGTCGAGGGTCGTGCTCGCGCTGGAGGCGCCGTCAACGGAGGGGGTGGCCACCACGATGAGCTGGTCGGCCAGGTCGAGTACACCCCGCATCGCACTGTAGAGAAGGCCGGTGCCCGAGTCCGTGAGGATGATCGGATATTGCTGGCCGAGGACGTCGATGACGCGGCGGTAGTCCTCGTCGTTGAACGTCGTGGAGACCGCTGGATCGACGTCGTTGGCGATGATCTCCAGTCCCGATGGGGTCTGGGATGTGAAGGGCCGGATGTCCATGTAGGTCCGGAGGGTGGGGATGGCCTGAACCAGGTCTCTGATCGTGGCCTGTGTCTCCCGGCGCACCCGTCGACCGAGCGTGCCGGCGTCGGGGTTCGCGTCGATGGCAAGCACCTTGTCCCTGCGCTCGCTCGCCAGCGTCGATCCCAGAGCGGTGGTCACGGTCGTCTTGCCCACACCGCCCTTGAGGCTGATCACCGCGATCCGGTAGCAGGTGTGGACGGGCGTCTGGATGGCCGCCAGCTTGCGCTGCAGGCCGGTGTCCTCCCGCACCCCGCCGAGGCGGAATCGCGCGCGGGTCCCGGGTCGGGCGCTGCGCGGCTTGGTCCCGGGACCCGGGCGCAGGAGCCGCTCAGACGACAACTCGGTGGCTGCGGAGTACCCCAGCTGCTGGGGAGCTGCGGGGGCGGCGGCCTGGGGTGCGGGAGGCTGGGGCTGGTGTTGTGCGTAGGGGGCCTGCGGGGGTCCCGCGCTCGTGTGTGCAGCGGAGTAGGCCGCAACGCCGTGCTGGGACGGCTGCGGTCCAGGGACGGCCTGGCCGTACTGCGGCGGTGACAGGGGTCCGGCAGAGGTGATGGGTGGAGCTACCGCTGGGGCCAGGTACTGAGGTGCCTGCTGCAGGGGTGGCAGCGGCACGCCGGTGGGTGCCTGCTGGACGGGAGCATGGGCGGAGGGCGGCTCCGCTGCCACACCGTGTACGGGGTGCTCCGGGGCCTCGCCGCGGAGGCTGGAAGCGTCACGACTCGCCACTGGTGGCGGTGTGGGGCCGCTAGACGCTTCGGGGACGGTGTACCACTCGGGTGGTGTGTAGGTCAGCTGGAACGGGCCGGCTTCCGGCGCGTCCTCGTCGAAGTTGTGGAGAGTCAGGGGCGCCGCCAGGCCCGATCCCTCACTTACTGGAGCGCTAAGCATGCTTCCTGACCTCTCTCTTCACCCACGGGCCCGACTTGGCGCGGCTGCCGCGGATCGGGCATCGACGGCTTGTGATCCGGTACCCCCGCCTCGCGCAGGACGGGAAGCCGACCGCTACTCGATCTCCGTCACCTAGCCTTCTCTGTAGCGGCGGTGGGGGGATCCACCCTGCCTGACGTAAGGCTCGAATAGTCGGGGTTCTGTACGGAGATCCCGCTCCAAGGGACAGCAGCTGCCCCCTCGTCCCGCCCCACGCTCCAGCGGTCCGCATCACGGCCGTGAGCGGGCCGGCCCACCCCTCTTGGTCTTCTGAGCCAGCTGGGGGCCGGGGTGGGCTACGGATCGAGGCCGAAGATGAGCGAGACCAGGTCGCGCGCTCAGGGACTGTACGTCAGGGCTCCGACGAGGAAGCCGAGCCCGACGACAGCGAACACCGCGCCCAGTGCAAGGAACAGCCACCAGAAGGCCTGGCCTTCGGCTGGAAGCGTCCAGCGCGTCGGGTCGGCGGCGTCGTAGCGGACCTCCACACGGGCGCCGACAGGAAGGGTCCTGGACATGGGGCGGGCGATGTCCGTCCTGGTCTCCATGGCTCGGCCGTCACCCGAGGTCCAAGCAATGACCGGGTAGTACACGGTGGTCCCTGAGCTGCGGCTGGTGCCTGTAGTTTCCGCGCCCGGAGCGATCCGGGTCAGTTCGAGGCGCTTCACGACCCCCTGAGCACTCATGCCATGGCGAAGCAGGCGCCGAGCCTGGCGGACCTTGAGGAAGGCCACGGCACCGACGACAGACCCGGCGGAGGTGAACAGCAAGGCGAAGAGGCAGAAGGCCTGAGAAGGGGACATGGATCCTCTCGTTCTTGGAGCAGAACCCCACGAGCAAGGTGGCTGCGGTTCCGAGCCTGGCGAAGGGAGCTGCCCGCGACGACGCTCGCGGCCGCGGAGTCCTTCCACCCGCCCGCGTACACAGAGTCAGCAGGACTGGCGCACGGTCGGACATGCTCATACCGCTGCACGGGCTCACACCGTAGCCGTCCCGCGCCCAGTGACGGTGATCATTTCCGGCACACGCCAGTCCAGCAGCCCCGCTGGCCGGTACGGCTCGTGAGTCCGGCCGATCGCCCGAGCCGGCCAGAGCGAGGCGACCTGCTGGCTCAGGCCGCCCCTGGCGGCACCCCGTATGTCAGAAGTATCCGTTCCGCACCTTCCGTTGGGTGCGCTGCGCGAGAGTCCAGGTGCCGCCGTTCACGACGATCTATCGACAATCGCCAAAATCGGGGCGTGAAGGTTTTGCGTCCGAGACGCTACGGAATGCAGTGACATTTGATCGAATTCCACGCGTTTAGTCCCATGCCACGCACCTGTGATTACGAACCGTGACAGGAAGAGCCTCTTCCAGGAAGGGGGTTTTCCTGGCCAACGCCTGATGCGCCAGGTAGAGATCATGCGATAGACCACCAGCACCAACTGCCCCGGCTGACGTGCTGATTCGGCACTACCCGGGAGGACCAGTGGACACTCGTATCGACACGACCGGCGCCCGCGCCAACCGGGACCGCACGTTCGCGGTCCTCAACGCGCTCCTGAACCTGGGCCCCGGCATCCACAAGTTCCGAACGATCGCCGCGCGCACCGGACTGGGCGATGCGGCGGTCCACCGGCGCCTGGACCAGCTCGTCGACGCCGGCCTTGCCACGCGGTCGCGGCGTGGCTACTACGAACTCCGCGAGACGACGACCGCCATCTCCAGGGCCTCGGGGCTGCTGCACCCGAGCGCGACGCCCTTGCTGGACGCCCAGCAACTCCTGGACGCACTGCACCACCGCACCGACCAGGTGGTGCTTCTTCACACCTACTCCCCCGTGACAGGCGAACGCCTGTGCATCGGAGCCGCCGGCGCGACGAGCCTTCCCTTCCGCCGCGAGCTCGCAATGGCCTCCGGCGCGGTGGACGAACTGCGCCAGGCGCCTCTCGACCTGGACGCCCCGGGGCTGGTCATGCTGGCCAACCTCGTGGCCAGCGACGCGCCGGTGCGGGAGGACCTGCGCCGAATCCGGGCGATGCAGATGGCGCACTCGTCCTCGTCGATTCCCGGCTGGTCCCTGGTATCGGTGGCCCTGAGGCGGCTTCCGGGTGCTCCTGCCATTCCCGGCGCCGAGCCTGGCGTTGTCGCATCCGTGAGCGTCCTGGCCCCGGAGCACTCGCACGGTGCTCACCTCGTGGCCTACGGCCGGCTCATGCACAACATCGTCCGCGCGGCGACCGATTCCTCGGTCGTCATCTCGCGGCACGCTGCTGTACCTGTTCGCGCCGCATGAGGACGCGCCCTCACCACGACTCAACGGGCGGGAGACAGCATGCCGGTGGACAGGCCTGCAGCCGCGGCCTCCACCGGACTCATGTGCCGCACGAATCAGCCGCACGGAGCCTCTGGCCAGGCTCTCCTCGGGAGGAGATGCCCATGACCTAGCACTCCCCCGCTCGGCCGCTGGCGACCCACGCCACTGCGGCCCGGCCCTGGGCCTGATGCGGTGTGCCACCACCGCATCAGCAGGCCTCTCGTCATCGCTCGACCTGCCAGTCGAACGAGTCCCGGCCCCTCGCAGAAGAGGGTCCGGGCGAAATCACTCCAACCTCGGAGCACGAGCCCCCGCCAAGGGGCTTCGACGTTCCATCATCACGGGGAACGGATCGCCTTCATGATGCAGCAGCGCGCTGCCGCTTGTCACTCGCCTCTGCCCAATTGTCCAGACTTGGCCCCCGTCCGTCGGGCTGTCGCGCGCACGGGCCAGTTCGGCACATCGACCCAGCAGCGCCACAGCGGACCCCGCCGGTCGTTCCGCCCGGTTGCCGAGGTCACTGGGAGCGCGGCATGACCACGAATGCCAGCGCCACGAGGCAGCGCCGCAGCCCTTCGATCGCACCGCAGCCCAGGCACGAGCAGAACACGTATAGGGACGTACGCAGCGACCTGGACGCGCCACAGCCACGCCTCCGTCTCACCCGTGCCCTTCCCTCGTCCCAGGAACGCACCGGACTGCTTGCCGCTCTCCCGCCCCTCTCTCCTCGCATGCACAAGCTCCTGGTCCACGGCGACCAGGACTCGGCCTACTCCCCCAACAATCGCCAGCGCGGCGGCAAGAACACCGCGTCCTCCGACCACGCCTGGGCCATGACCCGCGCACTGGCCGCTGACGCCGTACGCGTCGGTTGGGACCGCGCCAGCTTCGTCCAGGTCCTCGTCGACGGCCCGTACAAGGCCGGCCACCACGCCCGGAGCATCCAACACCGCCGCGGCTACGACAGGGCCGCCGAGTGGGTCCGGAGGGCCTGGGAAGGCGCTCGCGAGCACGTACAGTCCACCGACCGTATCTGCTCCCGGCAGAGCTTCCACGCCGCCCTCGCCGCCTTCCGCGGCCGCGTGGAACGAACCCCGTGGAAGGGCATCGCCGGCAAGACCGACCTCCGTAACCTCATCGCCCGCATGGAGATCTGCACACGATCCGGCGGCTGGGACCACACGGTCTCAGAACGCGAGCTCGCCGAGCGGATGGGATGCAGCCGAACCACCGCCCGCAACAGCAATCAGCGGCTCCTGGACGCACGGCTGCTGCGTCAGCTCGACCACGGCTCCGCAACCGAGGGTGCACGGTGGATGCTGATCTCACACGTTGCTGCTTCGTCTCACGCCTGGACCACCCCTCAGGGGCCGAAGGCTGGGGGGGTCATGAGTGGTCCAACGGTGATACCCGAAGCGACTGCGGCGGACATCAACTCGCACGCTGCGGCCAAACTCATGCACCTCGACGCCTTCGCCCACTACGGACTGGGAGGAAGTGGACTTGCCGTCATCGCTGCCCTCGCCGAGAAGGAAGGGCAGACCGTCCAAGACCTGCAGGGCACTGCCTCCGTCTCCCGACCCACTGCCTACCGCCAACTCAACAAGCTCACCGAGCTGGGGCTCGTCCTCCGGGAGGGCGAGGTCTACACCCTGTCCCCGGACGCTATCGAAGGCATCGGTACCCCCTCTCCTGTTGCACCAGGGCCTGTGGGCAGTTGGGCGGAGGTGGCGGCCCGCCTGGGCACGGCCGGCACATCCGAGCGCCGGCGCCAAGGGCACGAGGTGCAGCGAATGAGCTGGGCCCGCGAGCAGCAGCGCCTCGCTGAGCTACGACGTACGTCCCGCCGAGGACACCCGCATCCCGCTGAAGCACAGCCCGAGTACCTCCGTGCTGATGGTGTCGTCGTCGACCCTTCGACTGGCGAGGTAATGGACGGCCTGTACGTGGCATCGGACGGGAGGTGGGTTCTCCATCATGCGTAGCCGTTCATGTGTCCGTGGGTGACGATGTAGCGGTCGCGGCCAGGTGGACCCGTCAGTTGGGGCACGTGATGAGTTGTAGAACCAGCGTCGGGACGGTCGAGCGGCCTGGCGTCTCGCATTGACGGCATGCGGAACCGGCGCCGGAGCAACCTGAGCACCGCGTAAGGACCCTGTGGCACGTGATTCCCTTACGTAGGTGCCACTCCAGCTGCTGACGACCCCACGGAAACGCCTGAGCAGCCGTCTAAGCGCCTAACTCCGCAAGAAGATCCGATCACACCAGCCTCCAGGCGCTAGCCCCTCTCGCGGGAGATTCCGCAAAACCGCAGGTCAGCGGCTTGCGATGGCTTCCGTTATGCCCCGTTTGCCTCGTTCGTGCGTGCCGCTTGTGCTCTGCTGGGTCGCACGCAGAAGTTCACACACGGTGCCAGTACGCCCAGTTGAGTGACCGCCAGGCGAGTACGCCTCCGGTCACAAGGGCCTGGCGCATAGGGATCAGGCACACCCCACAGCGAGGCAACCGAGGCACCGGGGAGCCAGCCTTGCCGCCGGCGGGACGGCTTGTTGCCGCCTGGTGGAAGCTCATCGGGCTCCTGAATCCCACTGCCTCTCAACTGCGCAGTCCGTCAGACTTCGAGTGGAAGCAGTCCGAGCTCTCCGGTCGGCCTTGCGCGTGACATGGCCGGACACCGAGGGCACTGACCGAATCAAGGGGGACAGTGAATCTCTGGTGCGACTGCGCGTTGGCGCCGGCTAGACCTGGCGCTGCAGGAAGCCGATGGAAAGGGCCAGCGAGTTCACTCCGGTTGGTCTGGTCAATGGAGACGGGGGAGAGGCTGCCGTGAGCCCTTGACGGGCAGAGGGCAAGCGGGTTCGCAGGATGCAACCCAAATGCAACGAGCTGGCCAGCTTGCCGCCGAGGCATCGAGAGTCGCGGAGACTTGCTCCATCACGAGTGAACGCATCAGTCGACCCGTCCGCGGAGGCCAGACCGATCATTGCTCTGAAGCACAGGTAGGGTCGGAGGCGGGGCTGCCCTCCGCGTCTTGGAGCAAAGAATCGAACGCAATGCGCCTTGTGATCACGCTCTCCGGGCCCTCTTACGCCGGACGTCACCGGCCGGAGCCAGCATCCCATGGGCTGCCAGTTTCGCACTTCAACTGGAGGGCGCACTCACCTGCCTACTTCGGCCACGCGATGCCGGTGCGCGCTGGGGAGCCGCGCACTACTGTGCGGTTGGACCCTCCCTAGGAAGACCCCTCGGCTCGCTGGGCGGCTCGGTCTACACGTTTGACCAGCCTGCCGACTGACGAATCCACGCCGGGTATGCCACGGTCGGACTGGGTACTCCCAACGCATGCTCTGGCTTTCTCGCAGCAGTGTCCGCGAAGGCGTCCATGGAGCAGCAGCGGTTCCGCTAGACCGTAGACACTCTTCATCCAGACGCGCCAGCGGCCCTGCCAGTTGGCACATTTCGTCTGAGTGACACTGCTACAAGGGCTCTCCACTCGCCATCCCGGCTTACGGCCCGCCCGGCAGTAGCGGATCCACCAGCCTGCTCAAGCAGCCCCAATTCGGGATCTGGTTCACCTGCATCGGCCATCCACAGGTGATCAACTTGGTCATCGCGCCTCAGGTCGAAGCCGAGGTGAGAGCCTTCGATCGCCGCTCACCAGGCGACTGTAGATCGCGCTCACCTAGCCTTCTTTCGCTCCAATTGACATCAAGATGTCACCGGCCGGTTCGACGCGAGATGCGCAGGCGATGCTACTGTTATTGCAGGTCAGAGGCACCTTTTGAACTTCAGAGCGAGTAAAAGACTAGTCAAGCACTAGGCTATCTAACGTCTAGTGCGCTAGACCCCGTGCACTACGGTTCGCTAGGGCCGATGGCTGACTTCCACGGCTGTCGTGTCGTTTCCGAGCGGGATCTCAGGCTCGATTCGCCTGCCCCCGAGACGTGACACGCGGTGCGACCTTCCACCTCCTACCGCGTGCAGCTTGACGCAACGTGTACTCTCCTCCCTTGTGGTTGACCCTGCGTCTGCTCGCGCCTGCAGCTCGGCGATCAGGTGTCTCATGCGGCGTGCACAATAGATCCTCGCGTGATCTGGTGCGGGCCGTTGATAACACGTCACGTCTCATGAGAAGAGGAGGATTCGGAGATGGCAACGACGACACTTGAGATCGCGGACATTGGTCCGGCCTGGAACGCCTTGCAGCGTCGGCTCGCTGCTGGGCCGTCAACTGCACGCCCTCGCAAGCGTTTGGTCATCATTAACGGCAAGGGGGGTGTGGGGAAGTCGAGTCTGGCTGCCGCTCTCGCCGTCACTTGCGCGGCTATCGGGCGTAAGGTTGCCCTCGTCGAGCTGGATCCGCAGGGGAACAACGCGGAGGATCTCGGTTTCCTTGGCACCGACTTCTTCGACAACGGCCAGGCGCAGGTTGACGCGATCCTCAACGGCAAGCGCCTGGTACCGACCGGCGAGGTGCGCGAGAACCTGTACGTGATTCCCGGCGGCGATCTTCTGGAAGAGATCGTCGAGGAGCTGTACATCCAGAAGCGGGCCTACCGCGACAACGAGGACCCCCTCGCCAGGGACGCATGGATGGGCATGTACGCAGCTGCCCTCGAAGACCTCGACGACGAGTTCGATCTGGTCATCCTGGACGTCGCCCCCGGGTATGAGACTCTCCAGCTACAGGCGCTCACTGCGGGGGACATGGTGATAATCCCCGCCAAGAGTGACCCCAGCTCTCGCAAGGGCCTTAGGACCGTGGCCCGGCGTATGCTGCGGGCGAGGGTACATAACCCCTCCATCACTCTCCTTGGCGTTGCACTCTTCGGCGTCAACTCCAGCGCGAAGAAGGTCCTCGGGAACATTCGCGAGTTCTTCGAAGGTGATCTTCGGGGCATCGCAGAGGTATTCTCAACTGCGATTCGGCACGTAGAAGCGGCTGCGGTTGCTTGCCGGACTAACGGGCTGGTTCCGCAAGAACTGGCCACGCGGACAGACCGCGGCGTCGACCCTTCCGTCATGCAATCCGTGACCAACCTGGCGAAGGACTACCGCTCGCTCGCCATGGAGGTTCTGTCGGCGATGACCAAGGCGAATAACACCGGAGGTGCGCAGCAGTGACTGCACAGCAGGAGAGCAACAAGCGGGGAGGGCTCCCGGAGGACGACGCTGACCTCGCTGCCCTCGCTTCGAGTGCATTGGGTGCGTCGCGTAGCGGGACTGCAGCGGCTACCGCTGGGCCTCCGGCGCCGGCCGGTGCCGCACCCCCGCCCCCTGCTGCTCGACCCGCTCCCACACCGGCTGCGGCACCCCCGCAGCCGCGCACGGCCGAACCTGCGCCGACACCCACAGCACGCGCCGAGGCAGCGACCACGGATCCGACAGCGGCCGACGATCGTTTCACGCAGGTGACCTCAGTCGTCGAAGTGAGCGTTGTGGAACGCTTCCACGCGTACCAGCTGGACCAGAAGGTCAGGACTGGGTCCGAGCCGTCCAACACTGTGGTCGTCTTCCAGGCCATCAACGCGGCCGTCCGGACCAACCGGCTGGCGGAGCTCAATGAGGCCCCGGCGGACGACCCTGAGGACTTCCTCGCGATCCACGCCCCTGGTCGGCGCACCTCGCGAGAGCGCCGCAAGACGGACCAGCTCTCGTGGCGACCGACCTTCGGGCAGCTCGAAAAGCTCGATGGCGTGTGGCCGGCCTACTTCAAGGATCGGTCCCAATTCGTCAACGCGGTCCTCGATGACTTCCTGCCTGCAGCCAAGCGGGCAAGACGACCCAAGAGCTAGGCAGCCCGGTCTCGGCTTGCCGAACTGCTCGCGGATCAACGGCGCAGTCCAGCGCCGCTGCACTCCACGGCTAGCGACGGCAACAGCGGCCCGAGGCTGGGATCCCCCAATGGACGTGAGCTCGCAGGGATGTCCCCCTCCCCGATCGTTCGGGAGGGGGACATCGCTGCCTACGAGCTCACGCGGAGCACCCAGGCGGGTAGAGCTCCGTCTCTCGACCCGGCAACGAGGAGAGTGCTGTAGCGGCTCGCTCGGTAGTTGGCGGGGGACGGACTGGGGCACAGCGTGCGCTGGGCAGACCTGGGTGCGCGCCGTATACTGGAGCTCACGTTGTTACTCAAGCGCGAACGCCCCGCCGGTTGCCGGCGGGGCGTTCTTTGTTCTGGTCTAGGCGACCCGCAGATCGGGGCTGCCCTCAGCCGGGGGGACCGTCTGGTACTCGGGCAGGTTGAGGCCGACGAGCCGGCCGGCCTTCATGTCCAGAAGGGCCTGCCGCCAACCAGCCTCCATGGCCTCCGAGCTCTCATACTTGGCTGCGAGGGGATGGAGACAGTAGGTGTTGCCCTTCTTACCAACCCCGCCAGGTGCGCGCAGGACGATGTTCAGCTCGACGAGCTGCTCCAACATGGTGCTCACCGTCGACGGGACGACCTTGTACTCGATGGCCATCTGTTTCTGAGGAACAGGTAGGGCGCCCCCGAACTCGCTCCGGTAGACCAGGTAGTGGAGGAACTTGACCGCGGCGGCGCCGATGGGAAGGGCCCAGATCCGTTCGCTCACGAGCGGGGAGAGGACGGGGATTGCCATCAGTCGGTATCTCCTCGATCACGTCGTAGTTCTCTTCGGTTGGGTATCACCCGGCAACGTCTCGTTTCGTCGGGCGGGTGTCGAGGTCTGGGAAGTCGAAGGTCTCCTGGTGCGAAAGGTTGCCAGGGCCGATCCGGTACGGGAAGCCGTCGGGGTCGTTGTCGTGATCTGCGGCGATCTGCTCCAGAACATCCCGTTGGGCGTCGCTATTACCCGAGAACCAGAGGCGCACGTTGAGCTGGATGCGTCCATATCCTGCGGTCTCCAGCCAGCCATATTCGCACAGCGACTTGACTGCTCGGTTGACGGTTGGGCGGGTGATCGGCTTGCCACCAGGTTGCTTGCTGACCTCCTCGTTGAGAGCGTCGGTGATCTCCTGCTGAGTGAAGGAGGCTACGCCCGTTCCGCGCTTCTGGCCGCTGGCAACGTACAGGAACACGGCAACTTGGGACCTGGTGATGCGGTTGGCGATGATCAGCTGGGCGAGCTTCGAGGTGAACCAGTTGCTTGCGAGGCTGTAGCCGTCGCCGCCCGCCATGTCGTGGGTGGTGGTGGGCTGGTCCTCGTAGTCGATACGGATCTGCTTCACCTTGCGTGGCGACCGACTGCTGGCCCTCCTGGGTGCCGGCGTCGCGATGCTCGAGACCTGGCCCATCTTGATGGCCAGCGTCGCCATGACGTCCTCAAGGAGAAAGTCATCGCTACTCGACGGCTCGGTGGGGGTGTCCACGGGCCGACGCGGTCGACGCGTCGGCGGTTCAGGCGTCACTTGTACCTCCTTGTTACTCAAGCGCGCCTGAGCTTAGCTCAGGACTTCGGCTCAGCCGAAGTTTTGGGGCCGGTTCGCGTGTTGATTTTCGCTCGTCCAAAACTTCGGTTGAGCCGAAGTCCTGGACAGGTCGAGCTGGTCCGGCACCGCCGTCTGAGCACTCCGGCTCGATGACTTCGACTCATCAAAATTCTGCGAGGATCTCGAGGCCGTAACTTCGAATGAGCCGAAGTTTCTGTAGCGCCAGAGCGCACACACTGCGTCAAGCTGTCTGCGTCTACCGGGATGCTGGCGGTGAGGGTGCGCACGTTTGACCTGCAGGTTCCCGATCCGTGTGATGGGCGTTCAAAACTTGTCCTCAGCCGAAGTCTTGCGCGAAGTGTGCTGAGCGCGTTAACACTTCGGACCCCCAAGTGTGTCGGCCAGGCCATGCGCGACCTCGGAAAACCGCAGGTCAGAGGGCTGCGGCGGTTCGCGTCTCTTATAAAAGAGGCGCGCGGAATCGAGGGCCTGGGGCCCTCACCCCCTTGGGGCCGTGCAGTCTTCCTCACCAAACCTGAGCTTCCAGCCCCGAAAACAGGGCGTCTCTGCACACGAGGTGAGTCGCCTGGCGAGGTGGCGCCCTACTTCCCGCGGACCCTGCCCAATTCGCTGCTGTCAGTGGCCGGGGAGGCACGGACACGCTAAGTGCAGAAGCTGGGCCCCACGAACCCCCTTCTCTCGTGCAATAGCTATACAACCCTCAAGTGCCTCGGCGTGCTGTGCCGTCTCGGCGCATTGATGCACCCAGCAGGCACCCACCGGATCACTCCACGACTGTGCAGCCGGCGTCCTCGTACAGGGCGGGGAGGCCGCGTCCACGCTTCATGGCCATCATGCCCACTGAGGGCGCCCTGCGCCCGAGGGGTGCGCGTCCGACCGTTAGGGAGGTAAGCGCAGGGCGTGATGGGGGGCGGGTCCAGGGCGCCAAAGCGCCTGGCGCTGGGGGTCTGGGGGGCGAGTAGGCCCCCGGTAGGGGGTGTAGGGGGCGACGCCCCCTACCGGGGTCGGGGGCTGGCCCCCGGGGTGCGGGTCCAGGGGCCGCTTGCCCCTGGCGGGGTCCAGGGGCAGCGCCCCTGGGATATCCACGACCTTGAGCTGGCCGACTGCCAAGACCAAGGTGGAGACAGACGTCTGCATTGACCTGCCCGTCTTCGACGCGAGTCCTGACTCTCGCTATGACAGGCAACGACCTCATCGCTTTCCCGCAGCGGGGGACCACTTCCAACTTTGCCAGCCTTCCGCTCCCGCTCCGCGGAACGGATTTGCTCAAGTCCGTTCTGGACCCTCGGCACCTCAAACCATCGGCTCTGGTAGCGCAGAAAGGATTACGCACGACCTCTGATCGTCCTGCGCTGCCCATGGAATGTGGGGAGCGGTGGAGTGAATCAGTACGGACGGATCGCGGAGCAGCACTGGCGGGAGCACCGGCCTCAGAGTGTTGCCGGTCTCGCCGATCCTGAGGAGTTCTTCACCGAGCTCGGTGTGGACGTCCAGCTCGAGGTACAGGCTCGCTGGTCAGGCGAGCGTGTGGCGGTGCCGCCGGCGTCGCTGAGGGAGTCCTACCTGGAGCGGGTGGGGCGACTCCAGCAGTCGCGACTGGAGGTGGAGGGGGAGGTCCTTCGCGAGCTCGTGCTCCTGCCGGCCGAGGACGACGAGGACCTGGGCGACGACCCGTTCCTGTCTCCCGAGGAGGCGGCTGAGGAGCAGTGGCGCGAGTTCCACCTGCTGGAGCTGATCGGTGGCCGGAGCCGGGCTGCAGACTTCACCGCTGAGGAGCGTCAGCGGCTTCGGGCGGGGGCGGTGCCTCGCCTCTTGCAGTTGGCAGGCCTGTCGGATGAGGTTCTGCGCGCCGAGGGGCTGCTGTAGTGGCGGCCGACCAGGGCGCGTTCCGCCCCGAGAGCCAGAACGACCTTGCTCCCGCTGCGCCGATGGCCCGCCTGGAGGCGAACCTTGTTGCCCTGCGGGTCCTGCGGGTGCTCCAGGCCGAGGACCGGGCGGCGACCGAGGATGAGCGCCGCACGCTCGCGCGGTGGTCGTCGTGGGGGGCGCTGCCCAACGTCTTCGACCCGTCCAAGGAGCGCACCAAGAGCCGCCGTGCCCAGTACGAGGCGGCTCAGGCTGAGCTGCTGGAGCTCCTGAGCGAGGCGGAGTACGCCCAGGCCAGGCGGACGACTCTGAACGCCCACTACACCGACGCGGCGTTCGTGCAGATCGTCTGGCGGGCGTTGCAGGCTCTCGGCTTTAAGAGCGGGCGCGTACTGGAGCCCGGCAGCGGGGTCGGCGTATTCATCGGCATGGCTCCCGACGGCGCCGAGATGACGGGCGTCGAGCTGGACTCCGTGACCGCGGCCATCAGCCAGGCCCTGTACCCGCAGGCGCGGATCCGCAACGAGGGCTTCGAGAAGACCCGGATCAAGCCGGGGGAGTACGACGCGGCCGTCGGCAACGTCCCCTTCCACGCCGCGCGGCTGACGGACCCCCGCCACAACCCGGGGAACTTCCCCATGCACGACCACTTCATCATCAAGGCCCTGGAGGCCGTGCGGGTCGGGGGACTGACGGCGATCATCACGTCCACCGGCACCATGGACAAGTCCTCGAAGGCCGCCCGCGCGGAGATGGCCGAGCTCGCGGACCTGGTTTGCGCGATCCGGTTGCCCAACGGGGCGCACGCCGCGGCCGCCGGCACCGACGTCGCCACGGACCTGCTCGTGTTCCGGCGCAAGGCCCCCTCCCACAAGAAGCAGGGCGCGGCCTTCGCCAAGACCCAGGAGCAGACCGTCGACGGCAAGTCGATGGACGTCAACGCCTACTTCCTGGCCCACCCGCAGAACGTGCTCGGGACGCTGCAGCCGGGCCGGGCCCGGGGCGGCAAGCACCGGCCGGAGGTCGCAGCCAGCGGGGGTGACACAGCTGCAGCGCTGGAGCGGGCCCTCAGCAGGGAGATCGCGGCCGCGGTTGAGGCCGGCCTCGTCATGACGGACAACCCGGTCCGGCGCGAGGAAGAGGTAAGAGGGCCCGACGCCTACGAGCTGTTCGGCAAGGACGCCGAGCGCTTCGACGGTCGGATCGTCCCGCTGCCGGACGGTTCCTTCTGGTCGGCCCGCATCCAGGACAGCGAGCCCCACGCCTGCCCCAAGACCCAGGCAGAGGAACTCACGGCGCTGCTGGAGATCCGCGACGCTGTTTCCGCTCTGCTCGATGCCGAGACCACCCCCGACACCGACGAGGGCTGGCTGACGTTCCTCCGCTCTCAGCTCAACGTGCACTACGACGCGTACGTCGGTAGGTACGGGCCGGTCAGCCGCTTCACCCGCCAGGAACGCACGCGCAAGCCCACCTGGGAAGACCTGCCCGAAGAGCTGTCCGAGCAGCTCATGGACGCCGCCCTCGACGTTTCCGGGCGCCTGGGGTCAAACCAGCAGGCCGTCATCGACAACCTCGGCGACGGTGTCCAGGCCGACGACGACCTTGAGGTCCTGCTCAAGTGGGACCCCGAGAAGGCTCCCGCCACCCTGCGCGAGCCGCTGGCCGAACTGCGCCGCGTACGCGACGAGCTCAAGGACACCGGCAAGCTCAGGGTGTGGGCGCAGGTGCCGCCGAAGCAGGGCGGCTTCGCCGACGACCCGCACTCCGCCCTCGTCTACGCCCTGGAGGAGTTCGACGAGGAGACCGGCACCGCGCGGAAGATGGAAATCTTCACCCAGCGCGTGGCCGCACCCCGCCAGATTCCTGAGCGGGCCGACACCCCGGGCGAAGCCGCGGCGATCAGCCTCGACCTGCACGGTGAGATCCGCCTCGACGTCGTCGCACGCCTTCTCGACCTCGAAGGCCCCGACCAGGCCCGCTACGCGCTGGGCACCACCGTCTTCGAGGAACCGCACACCCGGCGGCTCGTCCTTGCCGCCGACTACCTCTCGGGCAACGTCCGCACCAAGCTGATCCTGGCCAGGGACGCCGCCGACATCGACCCCCGCTTCCAGGTCAACGTCGACGAGCTCACCCGCGTGCAGCCCGCCGACATCCCGCCCCATGAGATCCGCGTCAAGCTCGGCGCCCCCTGGGTCGACGCGGTCTACGTCCAGGAGTTCCTGCGCGACACCCTGCGCGACGAGTCGATCAAGGTCGAGCGGGCTGCCGGGTCCACGTGGACGCTGTCCAGCAGCCGCGAGAAGACCGTGATGACCACCAAGGTGTGGGGCACCGAGGAGATGAACGCGGTCCAGATCGCGACCGCCCTGCTCAACCAGCGCCCCATACGCATCGTCCCGAACTTCCCCGAAGAGGCCACCCGCGCGGAGAAGGCCAAGCTCCGGGCCGAGGCGATGACCGCGACCACCATCGCGAACAAGCAGGCCGGCAGGCTCAACGACGCATTCCGCGCCTGGCTGTGGAAGGACCCCGAGCGCGCCGAGTCCCTCGCCTCGCTCTACAACCAGCGCTTCAACTCGATCGTCCTGCGCAACTACGACGACGTCCCCGAGATGTCGTTCCCCGGCCTGTCGACGGCGTTCACACCCCGCCAGCACCAGCGCGCCGCGGTGGCCCGGATCCTGAACGAGCCGGCGGCTCTGCTCGCCCACGAGGTCGGAGCCGGCAAGACGCTCGAGATGTCCATGGGCGCGATGGAGCTGCGGCGCCTCGGTCTGGCACGCAAGCCCGCGATCGTCGTGCCCAACCACATGGCCGAGCAGTGGACCCGCGAATTTCTCCAGGCCTACCCGGGCGCGAAGGTCCTCACCGCGTCCACCAAGGACCTGTCCACCCGGCGCAAGCGGAAGCGGTTCGCGGCCAAGGCCGCCACCGGCGACTGGGACGCGGTCATCATGACCTACGGCGTGATGCGGGCCATCCCGCTGTCCGCCGGCGAACACCAGAACTACATCGACAGCCAGCTGGCCAAGTTCGAGGAGGACCTGCAAAAGCGGCGCGCCAAGCTCATAGCCGCGGGCGAGGACCCCGAGAAAGACGACACCGTCAAGGAGGTCGAGGGCAAGAAGCTCGTCCGGGAGCAGGCGCTCAAGCAGCGCATGCGCTCGATCGCGGACTCCGGCCTGTCCTGGGAGCAGCTCGGAATCGACTACCTGTTCGTCGACGAGATCCACAACTTCAAGAACCTGTACAACCCCTCGAACAACGCCGGGCTGTCGATCGCCGGGTCGATCCGGGCGACCGACCTCCACATGAAGCTCGAGTACATGCGGCGTCACTTCAAGACGAACCGCGTGATCACCGGGGCGTCGGCCACCCCGGTCGTCAACTCCATCGCCGAGGCGTACGTGTGGATGAAGCTCCTGCGTCCCGACATCCTCGAAGACGAGGAGCTGGACAACTTCGACGACTGGGTCGCCAACCACGCCGAAGTCGACACCAAGATCGAGATCGCGCCCGAGGGCGGCCTGCAGACGAAGTCCCGCTTCGCCCGGTTCACGAACATGCCGGAGCTGCTGACGGCCTGGTGGGTGCCCACCGACGTCAAGACGGCCGAGGACCTGGGCCTGCCCACACCGGAGGTCGTCGGCGGCGGTCCGCAGATGGTGCACTGCCCGCCCACCAGCGTCCACGCCGAGATCGCCGAAGTGGCCAAGGAGCGGGCGTCGCTCATTCGCTCCCGCGCGGTGGACCCGAGCGAGGACAACATGCTCAAGCTCGCGTCCTGGATGCGGCAGGGCGCGCTCGACCCGCGGCTGATCGGCTACGCGCTCGAACCCGACGAGGTCACGAAGATCTCCATCGCCGCCGACAAGATCGCCGAGCTGTACCACCAGCACAAGGACGACGTCTACCAGGGGCCCGACGACGAGGTGCCCGACGAGCTGCCGGGCAGCCTTCAGCTGGTTTTCGCCGACCTCGGCACCCCCTCGAAGGAGGCCCTCAAGCAGGGCAAGTGGACGGTCTATGACGGCCTGTTCATGGAACTGGCGGCCCGCGGCGTGCCCACCGACGGCATCCGCTTCATGCAGGAAGCCAAGAGCGACCGTGAGAAGGCCGCGATCTTCCGCGACTGCCGCAACGGCAAGGTGTCCGTGCTGATCGGCAGCACCGAGACCATGGGAACCGGAACCAACGTCCAGCGGCGCGCCATCGCCGTGCACCACCTGGACTGCCCGTGGCGGCCCGTCGACCTCCATCAGCGCAACGGCCGCGTCGTCCGGCAGAAGAACTTGAACTACCACCTCGGCCGGCCCGTCCACGTCTACAACTACGTCACCGAGAACTCCTTCGACGCCTACGTGTGGCAGCTCGTGCTGGGCAAGGCCAAGTTCATCCAGCAGCTGATGAGCGGCAAGATCACCGACCGCACCATCGAAGACATCGCCATGGACGACCTCGAGCACATGCTCGAAGCCGTCAGCATCGGCGCCGGCGACCCGCGCCTGATGGCCGTCGGCACCCTCACCAACGAGATCCTCGGCATGGAGGCCGACAAGCACGCCCACAACGCCGCCCAGGAAGGTCTGCGGTACACCATCCGCACCCAGACCCAGCTCGCCGAGCAGCTCGAAATGAACATCGGCCTGCTCACCTCCATCATCGGCGACGGCACCACGCCCGGCACGCGGCGCTCCACCCGCGACAAGAACTTCCACATCACCGTGGACGGCCGCACTTACACCAAGCGCAAGGAGGCAGCCTCCGCACTGGCCTACGCCCTGACCGGCGCCATGGACGAGCTGAAGGGCAAGCCCCACCACCTGCCCATCGAAGTCGCCGTCCTCGGCGGTGTGCCCGTCTTCGCCCGGCTGGACTTCTTCGACCTGAAGCTCAACTTCGGCGTCGGCAAGGACGTCGACGTCGACCCCAGGAAGCTGCGCAGCGAACCCGGATCCGTCTCCGGCACCCTGCAGTCACTCGAACACCGCCTCGCGCACCTCGAAGACGACCTGGCCCTGGCCAGGAACGCCCGCGCCGACGCCCTCAGCGAGATCGAGAACGCCGAAGCCCACCTCGGCGGCGAGTTCCACGACGATGACAACCTCGCCCAGGCCAAGGCGGAGCTGGCCGAGCTGATGGCCGCACTCGAATCCGAGGCACCCTCCAAGGGATCGGGCCCCGAAGGTGCCGTGCCCAGCTACGCCACGGCCGGCGCCGACGGCGCGGCCGTGGGATCCAGCGGGGGAGGAGGCGGCTCCAGCCGCCGCTCCCGCCGAAGCACAGGCGGGGGAGGCGGTACCTCCGACGCAGCGGACGGCACCGACGGCGAACAGGAGGAGCAGGAGACCTTCCCGCACTACACCGACCGGCTCGGCACCTTCATCGCCGAGCGCCTGCTCGCCGAGGCGCTCACGGCAGTGCTCCAGACCCACCCCGGCCTGGCCACCACATCCGGCGGCCGCAAACTGGCAGCCGCGGTCGAGCGCCTGGAAGATGAGAGCCGCGAGATGCGCCAGCAGCGCCTGGCCGGCAGGCCGCTGACACCGGCCGCCGCGATCGTGGCGCCGCACCTTTGGCGGCAGACCATCGCCCAGGCAACCACCGCGCTCGGCCGTAACCCGGCCGCGACCGACCTCAAGCGGCTGGACCGACTCGCCGCACTCCACGAACAGCGCTGGAACGCCACGCTCGCCAGCACCGAAGCGCTGGCCCGCTGGGAGGACTCCACAGAACCCCAGACCGACCCGGGCGGCGCCGACGACGGACGCGAGTACGTCCGGCTCGACGACCTCTCCCTGGACGGGAAGTACCTGCTCAACAACGAGCCACTGGCAGCCCACGCTCTCCTGCGCCGTCTCATGGACGCCAGCCCCGCCGTCCTGTCCGCTCACAGCCAGGGCCGCCTCCTCCTCACCCGGCTCCGGGACGGCGGGCGCTGGGAAGCCGTCTCCAACGACGCCCGCGCCACCGGCCTCGCCCGCCGCACCGCGACACCCGGCGCCGAGACAACCCTCCCGCAGGCACCCGCCGAGCACGCGCAGGAGGCTGTCGCAGAGCAGCCCGTGTCCACCGGGCCGCAGCCCGTCGTGGCTCCGAAGACCACCACACCCGACCCGACGCCGCCGTCGCCCCAGCCGGCGCCGCCGGCGCCGTTTCCCAACCAGCGGGAGTGGACCCGGGCGCTCCACCTGGTCGAAGCGGCCGAGATCACCCTGAAGTCGGCGTCCCACAAGATCTGGGACCTGTACAACGTCCCTGCCGCCTTCAACCGCCTGCGCCACAACCTGTATGCCGCGATCGCCGCGCACGAGGACCGCGGCTTCCACGATGCCGAAGCAGCCCTGACCGCCTCACTGGAAGAAGCCGAGCGGCTGCTGCGCACGCTCAAGGGCCGCGACCGCACGACCATGCACGAGCCGCTGCAGGCCTTCGCCACCCTGACTCGGGACTTCCTCGGCCGGCACCGCGCCACCCTGTCCCGAAGGGACGTCGAAGACGACATCGCGCACCGTATCGATGCCCAGTCCAGGGCCGAGACGGAGAAGTTCATCCGGGAGTGGGCGGCCAACAACCAGCCGCTCATCGAGGCATTGGACCGCGGGGACGAAGAGACCTTCCGCGCCCTGGTCGCGAAGGCCTCCGCCGAGGAGAACACCCCCACGCCCGAACCCACATCCGTGCCGACTCCCGCCCCCGCGCCAGAGCCCCCGGCGGCCTACCCGCAGCCTGCAGACACCTGGGCTTTCGGGGACGTTCGCCCCGATCCCTACGGCACCAGCGCATTCGACACCCCTCAGTCATCCGCGCATCGCCTGCACGACCGCTACGAGAGCTGGTCGCAGGAGAACGCCCAGAACACCACCGAGGCGCTCCACAACGCCCTGGCGGACTTCCATTCGGACTGGGCTGCGGTCCAGGAGGTGCCTGACGAGGACTGGGCCGGCCAGCTCATGGCGTACACCCGCGCCGAGCGAGCCACCTATCGTCTGGCCGCCCACCCTGACCTCGACGGGTGGGCGGCGGGGAAGCTGCGCTACCTGGCCCGGAGCGCGGCCACGCACACCGAACGCCTGGCGCACACCCCGCCCGCAGACATGGCACAGGAGCCGCTCGAGACCATGGCCGAGGGCCACGAGCCCTACGCCACCGCCGAGGAGATCGCAGCCGTCCTGACCGCGATGGAGAACGCGGTCCGGCGGCCGAACAACCTGGACGGCACGGCGAAGGCCGGCCCGTCACTGAACCAGGCACTGCTCGCTGCCGCCCGCACACCCCAGACCGTGGCCGCGCACCTGATGGCTATGAACGGTCTGGTCCGTGCCACCCGAACGGCAACGGGCACACTGCCCACCTACGTTGGGCGGCTCGCCGCGACGCTGCAGGCCGATCCCGACCTCGCCGAGACCGCGTGCACGGCCGGTCCCCGCCCCGTCACGGTGGCCTACCGCGACCTGCCTCCGGCGCCCCCGTTCGCTACGGCCGACGGAGCCCAGGACACACCGGGCCTCGAAGCGGCTCACGCGTCGATCGTCAGCTGGGCGCAGCGGGTCGCCGAAGCAGCGCGGCCGCACAGGTCCGCCCGGGAGCGGCAGCTCGCCCAGCTGTCCCAGGCGGTCCAACGCCTTCCCCTCCAGTCCCCCACTGGGCAGATCGATGCCGCCTGGCCTCACCTTCTGGCGGCGGTCGCCGCTCTGTCCGAGCAGGTGAGCAAGGAGTGGAACGACGAGGGGTGGAGCCCCGTCGCCAGGCAGGATCTCCCCGCCCTGGGCACTGCGGCGACGGACCTGGCCCGGCGCCTGCACGCGACCCTGATCGAATCCGACGGCCAGCTCGACGACGAGCTCGCCGCCCTCACGGCCGAAGCCCTCGCTGACCGGCAGCTGCTGGCCGCCATGGGCATTCCCGCATCCCCGCTCACCGCGCACGCCGCGGTCCCGTTCGCTCCTGCCCTGGTCGACTGGCTGCGCGAGCGCGCCGAGGTGATGTCCCCGCTGCTGCGCCACGCGCTGACCGCGGACACCACCGGCACCGGCTGGGTCGGTTCCTTCGGGCGCCTTGCCCACGCCCTCGCCCAGCGGGCCACCGGCGAAGCCCCGGCCCGCGCGGGCGGACGGCTTCCCCTCCCTGGCCGGTGGCAGCACCACGCCGCCGACGTCCACGAACTGCTCGACCGTGCCGCCGCCGACGACCGCCTCCCCGCCTGGGTGGTCAGCAACAACCCCGACAAGGTCCGCAGCACTATCCGGGACCGGGTGGGCGACCTCGTCTTCCAGGTGGTGGAGAACAGGCCCGACGACGCCTTCGCCCACGCCTACTTCGACGCGCCCGACGCCAGCGAAGTCCTGGTCGCCCACGTGACCGCCCAGACCGCCCAGACGGCACGGCTGGCCATGCTGCCCGACCCGGCGACGCTGTACGCGGTCCGGCGCGGCACCGACCTGCTCGTTGTCCGCGGAGCCGACCTCGAAGAGGTTCTGGGCAAGGGACACACCCTGCACATCCCGCAGGACGGCGCGGACGGATGGACCCTGGGAACTCCGGAGCGCAAGAACGGCGGCACCATCGCCGCGCTGCCGATCCAGGACGAAGCTGGCCGCTTCACGGCCGCCGCGGACGGTCTCACCCCCGACGCCGCGCAGGCGCTCCTCCACGACAACCAGCAGGACTGGCCTGGGCTCCTCACACTCGAGGCGCCCCTGCAGGCCGCCCTCGTGGCCCACGCTGCCACCGCACCCGCAGACACCGGCCAGCCCGTGCCGGCCGCGGGCGGCCGGGTGGGCACAGTTGGCGAGCCGGATGCGGGGGAGCGACCGGCAGACGTCCCCGCCACCGGGCCGGACACCCCCGGCACCGCCGAGAGCGCCGACACGGCGCGGGTCCTTGCGGACGGCTCCCTCGACCAGGCCCACCCCGACGTCGCCGGCGAACTCCAGGCGCTCACCGAGCAGGCCCTCGCCGACGACGAGCTGATGGCGACGGTGCGGTACACCTCCTCCGAGGCGGGCGTCCTGCCGTACGCGCCGGCCCTGTGGCTGTGGCTGCAGGACCGCGAGGACGCCATGTCGCCGCAGCTGCGTGACCTGCTGTCCAGCAACGTCACACCCGTCGCGCTGGTCGGCGACTTCGGCGCCCTGTGGGAGCGGCTGCTCGACGCCGCACCGCCCACCGGCAGCGCCCCTGATCCTCTGCCCGAGGCGGGCATCCCGGTGCCGGACGCATGGGCCCAGTGGCCGGGCGAGGTGGCGGCGCTGGCCGATGCTGCCAGCAGCGACATCGACCTGAGGATGCGGCTCGCGCCCGGCCGCGATGAGAACCCGGACGATCTCATCGCTGTCTGGACCGAGCATCACGCCGGGCGGCACGCCCAGGACACCTGGCCCGCCACGATGCTCGCGCAGTACTTCGACGAGAACCCCGCCCCCAGCGACATGCTGCACGAGTACCTGCGCACGGAGCTCGCCGCGCGTCTTGCCGCAGCCGAGCCTTCCATCGCGCCCGGCACACCGACTGCGGCCGCCATCCCCGCGGCGGCACTGGCCGCTTGGCGCCTGGCCGATCCGCAGGGCATGGGCGAGAGCGAAGAGCCCTACCCCGACCAGGCAGCCGCCCGTGAAGGGACCCTGGCGCTCATCGCGGCCCTGGGGGAGTGGACCCGCACCTGGAGCGGCGGCCAGTACCGGGTTGAGAAGGCGATCAAGGAGATCGCCGACCGGGCGGCAACCAGCCTGTGGGCCGACGCCCTCACCGGCCAGATCGGCACGCACGCCGAAACGGCGCAGCTGACCCGGCAAGTCGCCGACCTTGCCAGCGAGTTCCTCCTCCAGCTCGAGGAGGACACCCGCAACCACACCACCGTCTTCCGGCTGGCCGACGCGGCCTACGACTACGCCGCCCGGATGCACGCCACGACCGTGGCCCTGGGAGACGGAACCTGGTCGGCGGGCAGCGAAGCCGGCGAGCAGCAGCGGGCCCGTGAGCTCGCCCAGTCCATCGACCGGCAGATGCCTGCCTCGCAGCTGCTGCGCCGCACCGGCGCCGACACGTGGGACGCGGCGGCCACCTACACCGCGTCCGAGATATACGCGCTGGCCATGAGGGCCGGCACTGCCGCGCCGGAATGGGAGACAGGCGGCCTCACCCTCGGCCTGGGCGACGATGAGCGGCTCGCCCTGGAGCCGGTCGGTGAGAGCGCGTCGATGGCCCTGGACCGTCGCATCCCCTTCCGTCCGACACTGCAGGAACTCGCCGAGGCTATCGACGGTGCAGTCAGCGGACCGCTGACCACCGAAGCTGAGGTCGACGCTGCCGAAACGGCGCTGGAAGCACTCCGCACCGCCACGCTGTCGCACCTTCGGGACCACTTCCCCGACCGGCAGCAGTTCCAGGCGGTCGAGGAGCGGCTCGCCGGAATCGGCAGCGGCTACTACGGCTGGCAGGAACAGGCCGTGAACGCCGACCGCCTTGCCGACGCCGCCCGCCAGGTGCGGCGGGAGCTGGAGGACAACCTCGGCCGGCCCAGCTCCCGCCACGCTGCCGTACCCGCTCACCACGCGCTGACGCTGCTCGCGAATGCAGCCGACGACCTCAGCGGGAAACTCCTGCCGAACCTTCCCCTGGCCCGGTCCGGCATGCAGTACGCCGAGGACGGGTTCCTGCGCGATCAGCAGCAGATCACCGCACTCGCCTACCTGCTGCAGCACCTGCCTCACCCCGACGCCGCACCCGTCGAGCAAACCCGCCAGCTCGTGGAGGCACTGCGCATTCGCGATGGCCACCACGGAGTCGGCGAGTTCGCCGGTGAGCTGCACCGGCACAACCTTGTCGCCGACGCGGCCAAGGCCCTCGCCGAGGCCAGCAGCGGGAGCCGGACGGAGTGGGCGCAGAGTCTGCACGATGCCGCCCGACACCACACCGACCGGATTGCCCGCCACCTGGCATGGGCGAAGGCCGAAGGGCAGCAGGCTCCCTCGCGCGTCCCGCGGCGGTCGGCGGCCGCCCCGCAGGCTCCCACGACTGCCGCCTACCCGCAGGCGGACGCCGCGCAGGGCGAACTCCTCGACCTTGTCCGCCAGGTGGTCGCCGGGGACGACGAGCCGCACCGCATCGGTCTGGCGCCCGTGGTTCTGGCGGCCCTGCTCGATGCCCAGGACCGCGGTGTCGTCTACAGCGACCACGTCGCTCTGCTGGCCTTCGCTGAGGAACTCCGCGACTCCGTGGAGTTCCGGCGCCGCCGCGGCGGCGGCAGCGAGACACTGGCGGGGGCAGCGCACGTCGCCCACCGCCACGCGGCGATCCTGGCCGAGGCCGCCCGCGACGCCGAGCCGGCCCTGCACCTGGCCCTGCTGGAACTGCAGCGGCGAGCCCAGTCGGATCCGCAGCTGATGGTGCACGCCGAACCCGGCGCCGAGCCCGCACAGGCTCAGCGAGCCTTCCGCGCTTGGCTCGACGGTTCCGCCTGGCAGGAAGGCCTGACTGACGATCAACTCGCACTGCTTCAGGCAGTGATCGCCCGCACCGGCCCCGCGGTGGGCGACGGCCCGCTCGCGGTCATGTGGGAGCAGGTCCGCGCGGCACGGCCCAGCGCCATCGCCGCGGCCTTGGCCGCCGAGTTCCCCCAGGGCACGGTCCGCAAGTCGATCACCGCCTTCCGCAACCGCCGGGCGCCGCTCATGACCCAGGTGGCACTGGTACTCGCCCTGCCTGCCGTACGGGAGCACCTGTCGAGCCCCCACCTGGACGAGCTCGGCGCCGTTGTGCTGCGCCAGGCGGCAGCGTTCTTGCACGACGACGAGATCCGGCAGCGCTCCCGTGCGTACCGAGGCTCCCTGACCTTGGCCCGCGCCACCCGTCACCTGGCCGAACATGCCCGCCGTTCCGACCTGCCCGCCAGCGACCAGGCGGCCATCGCAGACCTGCACACCTCGGCGCAGAGCATCGCCGCCGACTGGGTGGCCTCAGCCGCCGACCCCGACGCCCGGGCCCGACTGTTCCTCGGAGGTGAGGGTGTGCCGCTGTGCCCGCCCTCCCCCTCCACCGCGCCCGCCGACACGGTCACCGAGGCCGAACGCGTGATCGCCCGCGCCCTGGACCGGGGGATGGAACCCGCCGCCTGGGGCGGTGGCGGCTACCAGCTCCAGAGCCGCATCGACGGAACCACCTCGGTCCTCCTGACCCGTGGGCGCATGGACGACGACAGCTGGCGCAGCCGGCGCATAGAACAGCTGACGTCTCTTGGCTGGTCGGTTCAGGCAACCCAGGAGGAGGACTACCGCGGCCCCGCGCGCGCCCAATCCCTCCACTTGGTGGTCGAACTTCCTCGCGGCACGCAGGCCGAACAGTGGCTGCTCGCCAGGGAAGTCCGCAGCATCCTCGACGTCGCCCGACGCCGCGTGGATCCCACCCGCACCTTCCGCGTGGAGCCCGCCACCGAGCGGCACTTCCCCGGCGGCAGCACCACCACGGCGGTGGTCGTACGTGGCCGGGAGGACTACCTGCAGCGCGCTGGCTACGTCACCGACCGCTTGGACGGCGTGGGACTGGTCGTATCCCGTCCGGCGGGGGCCGTTCCCATCGGCCCGGAATCACCCGCTGCGGCGGCCCGCCCGGCCTCCGTCCGGCTGCACACCGTGGCCGCAGCGATCCGCCCCCTCCACGCGCAACTCACCGACCTGCTGGCGCTTGTCCACGACCGCCACCCCGGTCTCTTCGACATCGAGGAGCTCCGGGGCATGTGGGCCGAACTTGCAGCAGTGGACGCGGCACATCCTCTGGAGACCAACCCGCCGGGGATCCTCGACAGCTCGGACCGTCGCGGGGCCGTCAACGCCACCCGGATCCACCACGTGCTCACCTGGCTGCAGACCGGCTACGTCGGGCAGGCCAGGAACGCCGACCAGCAGATCGCCGACCTGTACGGCCCCGGCCGATTCATCCAGGCCCGAGCGGCCACCCTTCGCCAGCTGCTCCACGACTACGCCAGTGGCCGCACCGAGTCCGCACGTCACGAATTCACCCGCACCCGGCCAGACCCTGACGGTCAGCGCGTCTGGGCCCGCTACCAGGAGCTCGTCCAAACCCCCAGCGAGGCCACCCCGCTGGCCGAAGGCCCCGAAGGGGCAGTCGCCCGCGTTGCCAGCACGACACCCACCACTCCCGGCACCGGGCAGAGCTCCGGGCGGACCGGCGAGGGACCGGCACAGGACGTCGGCCCCGGCGCTCCGACGGCCGGCGGGAACGGCGGGAGCGACCACACACCCCCACCCGCGCCGGGAGGCAACGACGAGCCGGAGCAGCCTCTGGAGGAGTCCACTCCCAGGCCCGTTCCGGAAGTTGACGAGGCAGCTGCCGGGGTGGCGTTCACCAGGCGGCGCCAGATCAGCGCGCCGCGGCGCGCCCTCAGCGACGCGGTCCGAAGCCTGACCGGGACCGGCTACTTCCGGCAACGCAGCGATGACACAGGTGTGGAGGCCGAGCTGCGGGAGGCCTTCGCGGCCTACTCCAGCGCGTCGCTGGACCAGCCGCACGGCTTGCACGACGCGATCGAACGACTCACTGCCGCACTAGCGGCGGTGAACGACGCGTGGCCGCGAACGGATCTGCCCCAGGACGCTGCCCAGGCCTTGAGCGCAGCCATGAGCACGGGAGAGGAGCTGCGGGGCCGGTGGCGCGCCACCGCCACATCCCCATCCTGGGAGGCCCTCTTCGGCGGCACACCCCGCCCCACCCTCGCCCAGCAGGACACATCGACCGCGCCGTCTCCAGGAGAAAGCCCGTCCCCAGCTCCGATGAAGCCGCCCGCTGTGCAGGGCGCAACCGCGCTGCCCGGTATCCACCTGGCGGAGGTGCACGCTGCCATCAAGGCGAGCGTCGCTACATGGGGCGCAAACGGACAGCAGGGTACTGGTGTTGTTGACGGGCTCGTCTCCTTCGTCCGGCACATGGAAGACCCCGCCCGGTGGCGTGCATGGCGTGACGAGCTTGTCGGCTTCGGACGCGGGATCTGGCTCAACGGAACCCGCCTCCCGGAAGGCCTGCGCGAGCTGGACCGGCTCGACCCGGCACCCGGGGGCATCAAGATCAGCACGAAGGGAACCCACCAGCGGCCCGCCGTGCAGGGCCTCATCCGGTGGGAGGAGGTCCCCGCGTGGGTCGAACTCGGCCTCACCGAAAGCCGCCGCGAAGAGCTCCTGGCCGCCAGCGCTGCTCTGGAGAGCACCCAGGCGGACACCCCCGACCACCGGGATGTGAAGCAGCGTCTGGAGAGGGCCGTCGACGCGGTCTGGGATGCCGCAGAAGCCGCCGCTGCCCCGAACGCATCCGCCCTCGCGGCATCTTGGACCCGCTACATCGCCGGGACCGAGCAGGAACCGGACTCGCTGTTCGACCTGCCGGCGGACGAGCCGGACAGTGGCGCCTACCGCGACGCAGAGCAGTGGACGAGCTCCACCGACGACGTCATCACCGCATCCTGGGCCGCGGTCGCCCACCCGCAGTGGCTCACAACTGTCCAGGGACAGGCTCTGACCGAGGCCGTCACCGCCTTCCGTGCTGCGATCTATCCGCCCGACTCCGCCTACACCAGCCTCCTGCTCGGCCAGGCGGTCAACGCCCCGGGACTCGCCAAGTCACTCCCGGCGCAGCTCCAGCCTGCCTTCCAGGAGTTCGCAGCGGCAGCCACACAGCACGCGGACCGGGTTGCCGCCACCGTGTGGGGCGAGCAGTGGCGCAGCGTATTCCCCGGCACTCGGGAGCTCTGGCACGACGACCCCTTCCTCCTGCCGCGCATGGGCTACCCCGACCCCCGAAACCTCGCTCCGACTTCCTCCACTGAGCCGCTCGACGCGTCCGAGGCCGGCGACGCCGGGGACTTCGAGGCGGCCCACAGCCCTGATGGCCGTCGCGTCTACGACGTCGGCGGCGCGCCCGGCTTCCGGGTCGTGGAGGAGCCCGGGATCTGGCACGGCCCGGCCTATACCCTGCACAGTCCCAATGGGCATGTCGTTGCCACTCTCGTTCAGCAAGGCACCGGCTGGAGCACAGCCATGGGCGCCCATCTGCCCCACGAGACGACGAACCCCGTCACCATGCTGCCGCCGCAGCCCTATGGCTCCGGCAACTTCCGGGCCGCAGTCCGCAACGCGCTGCGTGTCTGGGCCGTCGACGGCGGACAGCCCCACCCGTGGCCTGCCGCCTATCCCGACCGGAGGCACCTCTCGCAGGCCTTCGCCGACCTCGAGCCGCTCCCCAACGCACTGCGCATCGCAGGCCGCCGTATTTGGCCTCTGACCTTCGAGAAGCAGCCGGCGCTCGCACGCGTGCTTGCCGGGCTGGAGCAGCTCGCGGCCCACGAGCGGACCCGCCTGGGTGACGATCAGATCCTCTCCAAGGCCGATGTCCTCGAGGAGCTGCGCCCCGCCGTCTTCGAACTGCGTACTCAGCTCGAAGACGGCGGGCTGAGCGCGTCCGACCTCTATGGCCTGGTCACCGAGCTGGCCGCCCGCGCCTTCGAGATGCCCGCACGCCTGCGGGCTACCACCACGGCAGAACCCGTGCAGCCAGCCGGACTCGCCCCGTCGGCCCAGCAGACGCCCCAGGAGGACGCGGCTGTCGAGGCACATGTGCGAAACCAGGAACCCGAGGCTGACGCCCCCGTGCTGAGCTCTGACGAGACAGTGTCGCCCGCGCCGGACGAGACGCAGGCTCCGATCGCTGAAGGCGCGGAGTGGGCCCCGGAGTTTTCGGTGCCCGCCACGGTCACCCAGTTGTGGAACACGGCCAAGGCCCGCGGCTGGGCCATGACCCGCAAGACGGACGGCACCGGGTACAGCCAGAACCTCATCGTGGAGATCGGAGCCCAGACTGCCCGCGGCCGGTGGGCCTTCACCCTGCGCTGGGGCATCCGCAGCGGACGGTTCTCCGCAGACAAGATGCGCTCCCACGCCCTGTGGGCGGACGGCCGCGCAGGCAAGCGCGGTGGCACGGTGCACCCCACCGTCACCGACGTCCTGAACATCATGGACCGCCACCCCGCCCTGCCGGCTTCGCCCGCAGATACCCCTGAGCCTGCAGCCGTGGCAGCGGCCGAGCCGGAAACCGTGCAGACTGCGGACTCGCTGGACCAGGGGACCGAACCGGCTGCAGGGCCGGGCGCGCCCGAGCCTGCGCTGGCGGCCAGCGAGGCCGCTGGCCAGGAGACAGAGCCTGCGGCGGACAGCGAGAACATCCCGTACGACGCGTTCGAGATCCGGAGCATGCCCGGCTACTGGTGGCGTATGGACCCGCGCCGGGAGTACGACTCCTACTCCGACATAGGGCGGGACACCACCGAACGCATCACCGTGGGCATGCGCGGGGAGGTGATCGGATACGGTCACAGCCCGTTCGGGGACAAGGTCAACTGGACCATCTCCGTCGGCGGGAAGTACCAGCCGGGCACGCGGACCGCGTCCGGCAGCGCCGAACGCATCGCTGAACGCCACCAAGCCCTGGAACAGGCCAAGCAGCAGACGGGTGCACGACCGCCCGAGGCGGTCTGGATCTGGCACGAGTCCGCCTCCGGCGGCCGCACCCACGTCTACGGCGTCCAGGCCTCGGACAGTGATGTCCTGGCCGAGCTGCGCGCACACAACTTCCAGGAAGCGCCTTCTCGCGGCGCCTACGTCCAGAACAAGAACGTCACCCCTGAGCAGCGCGTCTTCAAGACCGGTCAGTTCGTCCGCAGCATGCTCGCGTACAACCGCAGCATCGCCGTGCACTACACCCAGGAAGGTGCGTCGGCGGACACCTCCCTGCCCGAGCTCGGCCAGGAACAGCGCGGCGAACTGGACCGGATCAGCAGGCCGCGCGACGGCGGCCGAGACTGGAGCCCGATCGAGTTCCAGCCCGGTGACCAGGTTCTTCTCTCCGGCAACGCTTCCTGGTGGCACACCGTCACCAACGTGCATTCGGAGAAGATCGCCACGGAGGCACAGACCGTCCGCTACCGCGATGTCCTTGCGCGGCGGCGCGGCCACGAGCTGATCACCACCGCCGACCCCGTCGGCGAGACCACTACGGCTCGGCCGGGCACCCGGTCTCTTGGCGATGCCGCCCCCGAGTTCCTGGATGCCGAAGCCGCCCGGCTGGACCTCCCCCTCGCTGACGAGGCACACCGGCCCTTCGTCGAGGCCCGCCGCGCGAAGATCACCCAGGTACGCGAGAGCCGGTCCGGCGAGCTGGCCCGGATCGAGAAGCAGCGAGCCAGGCTCCAGGCCCTGCTGACCAACGAGACCGAGCTCAAGCGCCTCAACGGCAAGGTCCTGTCCAATGAATGGGGTGAGCCGCTCGGCGCAGTCCTCAGTATTGGCAAGTTCGGCGAGCCGATTGGGCGAGACGACAAGCGGTTCAAGTGGGTGACCTTCGACCTGGATGGCGTCCCGGTCACCGTCCTGGAACGCAAGGGCGACGCCCAGGAGCGCGCCATCAAGCGCGAGGACCGCCTACACCAGAAGGCGCCGGCCGGCTGGCGGCGCGGCACGTGGACCCAGATCTCCGCCGGGGCGACGATCCGCCTGCCCGAAGCGCAGGGTAAGGCCCTGACCGCCGGGACATGGACGCTGCCGCTCACCGTGGACCGCGTGGCGCGGCTCGCCGACGGGTCCGTGATCATCGACGGCACCCGGGACAGTGCCCCAGTCACCTACCAGCTGAGTGCAGCCATCGCCATGGCAGGCCCGCTTCGGGAGGCCGTTGGCGAGCTGGCGCTGCGGCCTGAGACCACCGTCGCACGAGCGGCACGCCCCGCCCTGCTTGCCGCCTTCGACGGCCTCTCGGTCCCCATCGTCGGGCACCCGGCCGTGCGTGCCGCATTCACCGCGGTCCAAGCCGCCAGAGAGGCGATCGACGGCCGCCCCACGCCTTTCCCGAAGCTCCAGGAGCAGGCCTCTACAGCCCACCAGGCCCTGATGGCACTGGCCGAAGCAGCGCAGCTCGATGATCTCGAAGACATTGCCGGGAACGCTCGCGCGTCGGCGGAAATCGTGGAGCACTGGTCCGGCCAGCTCGAGGACGTCGAGGCAGCAGCATCTCGCCTGACGGCACCCACCGTGGCGGCGACCTCGCCCGAACCTCAGCCCACGAGTCAGCTTCCGGCCCCGGGACCGGCCACGGAGCAGAGTGTTACGGACGCGGGCGCAGAGGCTGCGAAGGCGGCCACGCCAGGGCGCCCGTGGACGCAGATGACCCCCGGTGACTTCGACAGCGGGTCTGCCCCTGCCCCAGAGCCCAACCCCGTTCCCGCGGGCCAGTTGCAGATCGACAGCCAGGCGACCACCGGCCAGGACAGCTCTTCGGCCGGGGCGCCCGCCGCGGTGTCGGACTACGACGCCCTGCTGCTTGGTGGACGCGCCCGGGCCGAGGAGCTCGCCGCCCGGGCCACGCTCGGAGAGCCCGAGTCCGACGGCGTGCGCACGACCACGCCCGTCCTTCTGGCAGGCGAGCGCATCGGCACCATCTCTACGCGCACGAACGGCGGCTACGTCGCCACCGGCATCGACGGCTCCTCCCGCGGCGAGCCGTTCGAGACGACCGCCGCCGCCTTGGCCGCAGTCGTCGCGGACTACGACCGGTGGGTAGCAGGCCGAGACGAGAGCGAAGCGCGTAGGAAGGACCTCGCGGAGTTCGGGCAGCCGCAGCCCACCCCGCCCGGCGAGCTCCCGGCGGACGCCTCCCCGCTGCCCGACCTGCCCGGCTACCACCAGGTCATCGGCCAGCAGCACACCGTGGTCTACGGCCCGGACAACCTCGCGGTGGGGACGGTCGAAAACCGTTCTCACGGCAAGGGCAAGCACGAGACCACCTTCGGCACGCAGCGCATCAACGGGCGCGACAGCGTCGCGGCCTCCGTGGAGCACCTCGTCGAGGTGCACAAGGCGCTCACCGGTCCGCCCGAGAACTTCGAGTACAGGGGTGTGTGGATCGAGCATCACCCCGATGGCACCCGGGTCTGGGGAGTCGGACAGGACGACCGCGCCCTGGTCTTCGCCCTGGAGGTCGCCGGCGGGCCGCGGGGCTTCAACCGGAAGAACGTTGACAGGTCCGACTACCGGTCCGGCATGTACTGCCACACCCTCCCGTCCAACTGGGGTCCCGACCTTCGGTCCCAGAAGGTCGAAGCACTGCGGACGCTTGCGTCAAGCCACGGCCGGGAGCTGCCCGTCTTCGAGAGCCAGGCCGCCCGCGAGGTCGCCACCGGCACCCAGCCCGCAGTGCAGGAGCCGGTCAACGCTGGGCTGCAGCTCACACCGATCCCGCCCATCGAACCCGGCGAGCCCTTCACCCAGACCCGAGAGGTCCTGGGGCTACTGGGCGAGATCAAGAACGAGTACAACCGCACCCTTCGCCACAACCCGGCATGGCAGCGACTGGCTTCGACGAGCCCGGACGGCCGCGCTGACGCCCGGCGCTTCGAAGCAGCCGTCGAGTCGGTGCGCGACGAAGGCGTGTTCTCCGTGGCACAGCCGTCAACCGTGGCCGTGGTCGTGGAACTGGTGCGCGCCGCCACGGCCGTAGAGACGCACATGGACGGCGAGAGCCCGGCCGCCCTTCACCGCGGGGTAGCAGAAATCGGACGCCTCGCGATGCTGCTTGCCCAGCGGACGACGGCGACCGCACTCCAGCCGGAGACATGGCCGACGGTGTTCAAGACCCCGATCGCCGACGACACCGTACTGGGCGACTACCAGCGTGTCCGCGCCATGGCCAAGCTCCTGTGGTGGTCTGTGGACGGATCAGGCTTCCAGAGCGTCGAAGGCAGCAGCGTCGCCCGCGCACTCACCGCACTTCAGCGGCATCTGCTCAACGAGATGCCGGATGGCGTCGCCGACGTGGCAGAGGCCGCCCGGAGGCTGGACACGCTCCTGGCAGCCGCCTCCACCCTGCAAGGGGAGCTGCAGACCTACCCCTTCCACTCGCACGCCGATGTCGAGAAGGCCATCGCGGGCATTGCCGCGGCGGCGCGCCCCGTCTTCATGAAAACCCTCTCCACTACCACCGCCTCCCAGCTGGCATCACCTCAACCGGCACCCGCGGCACCGGAGCCGACACCCGAGGCCGACACGGTTGACCGATCGCCGGATGACGACGTTCAGGATGCCGGAGTCGACGCACAGGGCCGGCCGCGCACCTACGAGCGCGTGCCTCTCGCCACCGGTGGCTGGGAGGTCTTCCAGTACCAGGCCTCCGGCGGATCCTCACTCTGCACGCTGACACCGGACAGCGACGGCTTCCGTGCTCACCACGGAGACGTCGAAGGAAGAGGAACCACCTGGAAGGAAGCAGTCTCGAACTACGCCGATGCCGCACGCGAAGCTCGCGAGAGCCAGCGCCAAGCTGCGGCCCCGATCGCGTCGGCCGAGGTCGACACCGCTGACCCGTCCCCGGCCGACGAGGCTTCGGCGGCACCCGCGCCTGCTGCCCCTGCCGCACCGGCAACGCCCCTGAGCGTGCCCGTCGCCGACACCGAGGCCCAGGCAAAGTGGGAGGAGGCCAACCCCCGGCCCTCGGCGCGGCTGACCGTCACGCGCGAGCGGACGCACGTCCTGGTCACCGGGACGGTGCCCGGCGACGAGGACGCCCAGCTGCGCGAGTGGCTGAAGTCCAAGCACTTCTCCTTCGTGCCGGAGACGAACGACGGGCGATGGGACTCCAACAAGGACGACTGGCGCCGGCCCCACCCCAAGGCGGCGGTCTTCGCTTCTAACCTTGAGAAGCAGGCCAAGGCCTTCATCGCGACGCTGGACGAGCCGTGGCTGCAGATCCGCAACCGCATCGGGCAGGCGCTGACCCCTGAACTGCGGGCCGAGTACGAGCAGAAGGCACGCGATCGCGAGAGCTACCCGCTGACCGGGCAGCAGCGCGCGATCATCGACGCGGCACAAGACGGCCTCAACGTCGCCGTGCAGGCTCTCGCCGGTACCGGCAAGACCAGCACCATGGTCGCCCTGGCCCGCCGGATGCCGAACCGGCGCATCACCTACCTCGCCTTCAACGCCGCCAACGCCGCTGACGCGAGGCTGAAGTTCGCCGGCCTGCGGCACGTCAGTGTCTCCACGGCGCATTCCCTGGCCGCCCGGGACCTCATGGTCACCGACCTGGCCGCCAAGGTGGCCGAAGGCCAGCAGGACGGCGGGATCGGGACCAACGCGAACGAGGCCTGGGCCACCTTCCTCGGGGTGCAGCCCGCTCCCGCAGCGGACCGCGGGGACGACCTGGCGGCCGAGGACATCGTCGTCCTCGTCAAGGAAACGATCAAGAACTTCCGCAACAGCGACTCCGCCACCATCGACCTCATCCACGTCCCTGACCCCGACCACCCGCTGGTGGACCAGGCGGCCAGGCCCCAGAACCTGCGGCGCGCGGTCCTCGAACACGCACGGGACGCCTGGCAGGACAAGATCAACCCCGCCTCACGAGAGCTGAACTTCCACCACGACGACTACCTGAAGATCTGGGCCCTGTCCCGGCCGAAGATCCACGCCGACACGATCGTGTTCGACGAGGCCCAGGACATCAACCCGGCCCTGCGCAAGGTCGTCTTCGACAACATGCGCCCCGCATCGGGGCCGCCCGCCCAGGTCGTCATCGTCGGCGACCCCAACCAGTCGATCTACGCCTTCCGCGGCGCCGAAAACGCTCTGGAAGACTGGCCCGCCGACACCGAACTGCCCCTCAACAAGTCCTGGCGGTTCGGCCCCGAAGTCGCCGACATCGCCAACATCTTCCTCAAGCTGCTCTGCGCCCCGTACCTCATGGAGGGCAACGACGGCACCAGCACGGCCATCGGTCCGATCGAAAGCCCCGAGGCAGTGCTGGGACGCAGCAACGCCGGCGTGGTCTCCGCCGTGCTGGCCGCGCTGGAAGCGGGCCGCAAGGTCCACATGGTCGGCGGCGGCGACGAACTGAAGCGGATGGCCGAAGGAGCCAAGGAGCTCCAGGAGAAGGGCCGGACCCGCAAGCACCCCGAACTCGTTCCCTTCCGCTCGTGGAAGCAGGTGCGGCAGTACGTCGACAAGCACGACAGCGCCAAGCAGCTTGAGGTCTTCGTACGGCTCGTCGACGAGCATGGCGCCGACACGCTCATAGAGATGGTCGGCAAGCTCACCGAGGACGCCTCCGAAGCCGACCTCATCGTGGCCACCGCCCACAAGTCCAAGGGCCTGGAGTGGGGGCTCGTCCAGGTCGGCACTGACTTCCGCGGCCCCAAGACCAGCACCGAGCCCGGACAGCCGACCGTCCTGCCCTCGGACGAGGAACTGCGCCTGGCCTACGTCACCGCCACCCGCGGCATGCGAGAGCTCGACCTGGGCTCGCTCGCCTACATCGAAGAACTGCGCGCCCTGGCAGACGAGGTCTACGCCGCCCGCATGGGGGTAGCACCGCAGTCTGCACCGGCCACGCCCCAGGCGCCTGCTGCCCCAGTCCCCGCCGCCACGCTGGCCCCGTCCCAGGCCCAGGCCAGCGACGCCGGGACCCCGGCCGGTGCTCCTCCGGCCCGGGACGCCTTCCGGGTCCTCAAGGCCGTGGAAGCCCAGAAGCTGGCCGCCGCGGACGGCACGCTGTGGTGGGGAGGCCGGGGAGCCGGCCGCGAGAAGGCACTCACGAAGCCGATCCTCGTCCGCATTGAGATCGGGCCGCGCGGCGTTGTAGACGTGAAGGACGCGGCCACGGGCAAGCACGTGGCCACCATTCGCACGGGAACGCCGTTCTTCGCCGCACCGGCGACGTCCGGCCCGCCGCAGAACAGCGGCACCTCTCAGGAGGCCCAGGTTCCGGCGAGCTCCCCTGCGGCGGAGCAGCCCGACAGTGAGCCCGTAACCGTGTCGGCGCCGGTTGCCCCGATGTTCAAGGTCGAAGCCCGGCCTGCCTCCGGCGGCCGCCGCTGGGCCGTCCTCGACGCTGCCACCCGCGAAGTGGTGTGGGTCCGCAAGGACGGCCAGGCACTGGAGTGCGTCTACGAAATCAGGGCCGACGCCGAGAACATGCGGGACGCCCTGGCCCTGGCCCCGGAACTGCGGATCGACGCCCCCGACAACCACCCGGAAGCAGCCGAAGACCACCGCCCCGGCGAGGTTCTCCCTCCCACCCTCGGCCAGGTCATCGCCAAGGTGGCCCACACCCACAGCCAGTGGGTCAAGGTCGAACTGCGCGACGCCACCCAGCGGATCGTCACACTGTGGAACCCCGCCGGAGCCGACCTCGTTCAGGTCGGCCAGAGCGTGTACGCCTCTGGAACCCTGGGCGAGCCGGCCGCCTTCAATGGGCGCCTCGAAACGCCTGTCGAAGGCGGCACCGTCGAGGGCCAGGAGGCCGCCAACGCCCGCCTCCACCGGGAGACGGTTGCCCCCGGCGCCCCTGCGGCCACCCCAAGCAGTGCGCCCGCAACAGCCACTCCGGCGCGGTCGGCAGAGAAGGCAGCGCAAGAACTCGATGTACCTGCTGACCTCCTGGCCAGGCTCCGCAAGCTGACCTACGCCCAGCGCTCGAACCGGTGGGCACCCGAAGACCTACAGCCTCAAGCAGACCGCCGCGTCGAGATCCTGCTGGGGACCGGGGAGTGGGTTCAGGTCGCCGCCTGCGGCCCGCACAACATTCGTGACAGTCGCGGCGGCTTCCACGGCCTTGAAAAGGTGCTGGCCTGGCGCGACGGAACGCAGCTGGCGACCCTGCTGGATCCGCCAAAGCAGCCGAACGCCGATGTCCAGAACACAGACATGCAGAGCGCGGCGCCGAGCACACCCGTCCAGCCGGTTCCGAGGCCGCCGCTCATCTCCCGGCCGGTGCAGAGCATGCTGGCCGAAGAGCTGGAGGAACGGGCTGACGCCCTCGATACGTGGCTCGACACACACGCCGCCGACGGAGACACCGGCCTGAGCGTCCGCGCTGTCCAGCAGCGCGACGAGATCCGGGCCGAACTCGCGCAGCGCCGAAACCAGGAAGCCGACGCCGCCAAGGCCGGCAACTGGGACGCCTTCAGCGACGAGCTCGCCAGCCTCACCCTCGAACCGGTCGACCTGATCGGTACACACGAGGTTCTGCGCGATGGCACCCTGCTGGGCACGGTGACGGTCGACGCCGACGGATACCGCTTCCTCACCGCTGGCGCCCGCACCGCTGACGGAACCCTCCACGACAGCCCCGAAGGCGCTGCCGTAGCCCTCGCCCGGCACCTTGCCAGGGAGACCCCGGCGCCCCACCAGGCACCGGACCGGCCGGCGAGGAAGCCCCAGAAGGCCCCGACCGGACCAGCACCACGGTTCCTCGTCACGGCCGAGGACGGCCCGGACGCAAGCCCCAACATGCTGTTGAAGGCACACCTTCGCAGCGTGCGCGTCGACCCGAAGGCCCCCGACCAGCTCGGGCAGCGCAAGCTGATCGAGAAATGCCACAAGCACGGCGCCGAGCACGCAGGAACACACCTCAGCGACGGGGGCCGGCTCGCCATCCTCACGATCGGCTCCGGGCACTACGAAGTGCGCGCCCCCGACCGTCTCACCGAGGTCGGCGGGCCCTGGGGCAGCAAGATCCGCAGTCGCGAGCGCGCGAACGAGATCGCAGCCGCCTTGGAGAGCATCCGCGACGAGCAGGGCCGCCCCTTCCCCTGGGACCGACCGCACGTTGTATCGCGCGCACTGAACTTCCGCGATCAGGATGGCAACGACCTGGTCAGCGCCATACTCCAAGCGCTCGTCCGGCGCGGCCTCGACGAGATGGACGGACGGTACGCACAGGCCTACCAGAAGCGGACGGGGCAGCGGGTGGAAGCCCCCAGCCTTCCCGCACCCGCCGAGACCGCGTCCAGCCCCGCCGAGCGAGACCCGGCCATGCCCGCGGACGACGCCTTCTACCGCACGATCGTCAAGAAGATCGGCGAAGTCTCCGGGCCCGACGGATCCTTCTGGTGGAAGGGAGAGGTCAACAACCCACACCAGGGCACCGGGCCACGTACCAACCT
Organism: Streptomyces sp. NPDC058525; assembly: GCF_042719495.1. Lineage (NCBI taxonomy): Bacteria > Bacillati > Actinomycetota > Actinomycetes > Kitasatosporales > Streptomycetaceae > Streptomyces > Streptomyces sp. NPDC058525. The sequence continues at coordinate 64,786 of NZ_JBHXNP010000013.1, read as the reverse complement.
GGTCCCCCTGGAGACCGCGATACGCGTACGCGTCGAGGAGTCCGACGACGAGAAGGGCGCCAGCATCGGATGGTTCAAGGTGCTGGACGCCGACACCGGCGAACACCTGGTCAATGTCCGATCCACCAGCCATGTGCTCGTTGCCGCACCGCGGGATCTTGCCGATGAGGACCGGCGCCGCAGCGCCGTGCAGCGCTTCAGCAGCGTGGGTCAAGTACGCACCCACTTCGTGGGGCCGGCGACCATCAAGGGCATCACCGGGGCACGTCGCAGCGAGCTGCGCAGGCTGGCCAAGGCCAGGGAACTCGTCGAACTCACCGCCGACGGACAATTCGCGATCCGCCGCAGCGGCGAGAACTACGAGGTGATCCCGGTCGGCAGCGGGCTCGGCTTCACCGGCGTGCTGCCCGATCTCTACCTCTCCGCCCGCGTACGCGACGACCTGGCTGTCACACCCCAGCCGCTGGAATCGCTGCCGACCCTGGAGCAAGCCCGTGCCTTCGCCGAGAGGATCAGTGGTCTCACCGACAGCGCCGGCAGCACGATCGACTGGAGCGACCCCGCCCTCGCCCAGCAGCTGACCAGTGCAGGCATCGTCCACATGGGCCACCAGCTGCTGCGTGAGCGGGCACTGTTCGACCGTGAACACGGGCGCGCCGGCTCAGCCTGCGACGCCATGTGGAAGCTCTTCGAGCCACGGACCGACCGAGCGGCCGAGCCCGACAGCGACCATCGGTGGGCCGACCAGCTGACCGTGGGGGACTGGGCCTGGCTCTCCATCAACGACGAGCGCAAGCCCCGCGAGATCAACGCCAGCTCGGAGACCGACTACGGCACCGTCACGATCACGCTGGACGACGGTACCTGGCACGTCCCGCGGAACCTGCCTGTCGAGCACCCGGGGGACGCGATCGTTCTGGACTCCGGGGAGCAGCCGGCCGGCATGCGCCTGGACCGGGCCTGGGTCGGCGACGGCGACGTCATCGAGTTCGACGTGAACGGCAGCCTCACGCCTGCTGCCCCCGAAGGGCCCGCAGGGGATCCGCCCGCGGGAATGACCCGTGTCCGGGGGCGGGTGAAGGTGACGCACCAGCACCCCCACGGGGGAGGGGAACGGGTATACCTCCTCGACCCCACCCTGGTGACCGGCGGGGCCGTCAGCCCCGCACCGACCAAGGTTCTGGCCACCGCGTTCGAACTGCCCGAGAGCGTCTACCTCCTGTCTGCTCGCGCCGCCCTCGCACCGCAGCCCGCGAGCTCGGCCACCCCCGTCGCGCGGCCCCTGCCCAGTCCCGTGCCCGTGGCCCAGAGGCCCGACGTCGCCGAGGCACCGGATACGGCGCTCGACACGGCACCGAATGAGCTGGCCGAGCTGGAGGACGGCGAGGCCTTGAGGCTGAACCTGATCGCCGCGCTGGACGACGCGAACGCGCCCTCGACCCCGACCGAACTCACCACTGTCGACGACATGCCGCTGTACGTCGGCGTCATGACCAGCCCGACCAACGGCAGGGTCCTGCAGTTCGGATTCGACCCGCAGGCACCGCGAGCCGCCGCGCAGTTCACACGCTCCGAGCTCGAGGGAGCCACAGGAGAGCAGGTCTTGAACGCCATCCTGGCCCGCCGGCCCGGCCTCGCGCCCCCCGAGCCCGGACCGGTCGCCACGGACCGTATGAGGGAGGACTTCCTCCAGCTCATGGATAACCCCAGGGCGCCCCACGGACCCACCCTGCACGGAACCATGAGCGGCGCTCTCCCCCTGTACCTGGCGGTCACGCCTCACGCCGAGCACGGTCAGGTTCTGCTCTTCGGGTTCGATCCCAACGGCCCGGCCGCTGCCCAGTTCACACGGGCTGAGCTGAACGACGCGTCCAACGAGAAGGTCCTGATGGCTGTTCAGCGCTTCGGCACAGCACACATCCAGAGCGCACTGCAGGCACGCGACATCCTTCACCGGCTCAAGGCGGGGGCCGCGGCCCGCCAGGCAGGCGCCCCCACGGCTTCTGCTGTCACCTCCCACAACGAACCTGCGCCCCGCGCCTACATGCGCCACACCACGACCGCAGGGAGGTCCGTGCGCTGAAGCCTTCGGTCCACGCTGAGGGACGGCACCTGAGGAATACGAGCGTTGCCTCCCGCCTGCCGGGAGGCAACGCGGTCCCCAGCCTCTGCCGCCAGCCCGGCTTCGTAGCGTCGGAGCGAAATCTGCCCAGCTCGGGATGCCGGCGGTTCGGCCGCCACCCGCGACCATCGACGAGGTGACGACTTGGCCACTGAATCCGAGGAGGGCTACGCCCGCGATCCTGCCGAGCCGTGGGAGCAGACCGACGGTGTCCCCTCGGCCCTCGGGGACGTTCCCACCGGGTGGGGGCAGCACGATCTGCCCTCGGCACTGTCGGACCCAGCCGAGGCGCCCAACGTACGGGGGCCCGCATACGCGACGGGTTGGACGGCCTGGGACGAGCCTCCGGGGGCCTTTCAGTTCCCGTCGGCGTGGTCTGCCAGCGACGCCCCATCCGCCTTCGCTGAACCCGTGACGACCCCAGCGGAGCCGGACATCGTTGCGGCCGACGAGGCGGGTAGGCCGGCGGGGACGGAGCCGGATCCCGCCCCGGGTACAGCCTGGGCAGGAGCTGAGGCTCCTTCTGCTTTCGCGGCCGATCAACCGGCGGGGACCTGGGCAGTGCAGGATGTCCCTTCCGCCATGGATGTTCCGGATCCCGTGGTCTCGACCGGCTCGCCGTGGGAGATACCGGAGACGATCCCTTCGGCGCTGAGCGCTCCGGACGGTGAGGGCCGACCCGCGTGGGCGGCGGATGACGCCCCGTCCGCGCTGCCCCCCATCGCTGGCGGCCGCGACACCGCCCCGGAAGTTGTCGCGCCAGCGTGGGAGACCGTGGATGTCACGCCCGCGCTCGGCTCGACCGCCTTCACCACGAGCGATGTCCCTTCCGCACTGGAAGAAGCCGCCGGAGCGTGGGCGGCGGACGCCGCGCCCAGCGCCTTCCCCGCGGGCGATACTTCGGGCGGCGCGCGGTGGGACACCCAGGGCGACGTCCCGTCGGCCCTGGATTCGACGCCGGATGAAGCCGAGCCTCGACCCGGCAACCCTCCTTCGACACGCCACCCCGACCGTGGGGACATGCCGGTGCCGCCGGCAACGGGCTGGGCCACCGAGGATGCTCCGTCGGCCTTCGCCGAACAGGTAGCACCGGGGTGGACCTTCGCCGACGAGGTGCCCTCGGCCCTGGAGAGCCCCGCGCCGGCCGACAGTTTGCTTCCAGAGGAAGGCACTGCCCAGGAAGCCCCGCCCCACACCAGTGCTCCGTGGGCGGAGGAAGCACCGTCAGCTCTCCCCGCGATTCCAGCCGGGTGGTCGGAATCGGACGCTGTCCCATCGGCATTCAGTCTGCCCGGCGACGACCTTCCTTCGCCGATCCCGGTAGACGCCGAGCGCACGCCCCCACGGTGGGCGACGGGACCAGCGGATGCCCCTGGGAAGACCCAGGACTGGAGCGCGGCCGCCACGGCCGTCTCCCCCCGGCGGGACAGCCGCCGGTCCCCGGCCGAGCGCAGCAGGCGACCGGGCGCTGAGGACGCCGATGCACGAGGAGACCCAGGCCTGGACGTGCCGAACACTGCCGGAGGAGAGCACACTCACCCGGTCATTCGGGAGCCTGATGCCGGCTCCGCCGAGGTGGCTTTCTCCGACCCGGGCGCGGTCGAGGTGTGGGACGGCGAAGGCGGCGGCAGCCCAGAGATATGGGAGGCCGTCCGGGTTGCCGACTACATGACGGACCTTCAGGCTGACATCAACGTCCGCGTCGAGACCGAGCTCCGTGCCGAGACCGGGATGGATGCGGAGAACCAGGAGCGGCTCGAGCTTGCCAAGGTCCACGCGAGCATCGTCGTGCCTTCGCTCGGTTGGTCGCGTCAGCTCGCCGACGTCATGCGGCTCGCTGCCGATGGTCGGCTCATCGTGGACAGCGACGGCCTCTTCCGGCAGCGAACAGAAGGGAGCGGGGCTGGCCGGCGGGTGAGTAACTCGCGAGTGCGGCTCCTCCTGAAGAGTTCCTTCTTGAGCCTGCCTGCAGGTGAGTCCTCTGCGGGCGCGGTTCGACCCACAGTTCAGGGCGAGCAAGCCCTGTTCCTTGCGGACTTGTACCCCGAAGGCCTCCACGCGGATGACACGACGGCCTACGAGGCGCGGTTGAAGGCGTCACGTCGGCACTGGCGTAGCAGCGAAGAGAACAAGGACGCGGCCCGAAGGCTGCCCCCGCTGGAGCGGTGGGCGATGAAGTGGCCCGAGGATCGTCAGCCGCAGCGCCTCTCAGAGTCGGAACACGCCGACGCGGTCTACGCGCTCGCCGTCTTTGCCTACAGAGACCTCGATGCGGTGGTGACACGGCTGTGGAAGCCCGGCGTCAAGGCGGGCGACCTGGTTGCGATCGGCAACCGACTGACCGCAGCCCAGCAGAAGCTGGGCCAGGACGACCGTGGCGGAGCCGCCGCGGACCTCAGGGCTGCCCGCGCGCTCGCAGAGCGGTACGCCGCCTCGATCGAGGGTGACCCTCGGGCAGAGGAGGCGAACACGTGGACCCGCCGCCTCCATGAGCGAATCGACCAGTACCTCGCGCACTGGCCCGGCGCAGATGCCCCCACGCAGTCGCCCGGCAGGGAAGCGGCGGAAGTACTGCAACCCGTCGCGATGGCGACTCGGCGCGGAGTTCCGCCGACCCATACAGCGGAGGGAGCACCGCTCACCTCTCCACAGGAGAACGTCACCCGCCCTCCTACCTCGGAGGGCGCCAAGCCGATACGAGATGGACAGCCTGAAGTGTCCGATGCCGATTCGCAGTTGGCCACGAGCCCGCCGGCACCCTCTGCGTCGCCGCAGGCCAGCGAGCCTCCCCGTACTGCGGCAGTGCCCTCGACTGCGAAGACGGCTGCCTCGGGCGATGGTGCCATCAGCGCCCAGGACACATCGCGGCTGCTTCAGGTGGAGTGGACGCTCGACCTCGGACCCACGCCGCCTCCGATGGGTGACGAAGAGCGGGCAACAGCCATAGCCATGAGGGCGAGTCTTCCGGCCGACGGCCTCGTGGATCTCCTCGCAGCGGCCTACGACGACCAGGCGTACTCGGAGTGGAAGCGCCGCTACCTCATGAGCCGGAGCGCGGGAGCCACGCAGGTCGGCGCCACCGAGGTCAGGTACGAGCACTATGCGAACCACCTGGAGGCGACCGTCGGGGACGTCTCGGTCACCGTGGCCTGGCCCCGGGTGCGAGCCTGGGTACGTGAGATCGCCACCCCCGAGGTGGTCGGCTTCCTGACCAAGGCGAAGGCCGTCAGCAGGCGCTTCCCGCAAAACCGCCAGGGGGAGGAGCGGTGGCAGGCGATGGGGGAGCTTGCCCTCGCCCGGACCTTGCGTGAACGCGTGGAGGCGGCGAAGCGGCAAGTCCTTGATCACGCGATCGGATACCTGGCGTCGCGGAGCATTCCTGCCACCGCGAGGCGCAGCCGTCCCACTGCCGCGTCGGCCGGCGGCCTGGGGCTGTTTGACGCGGACGGACCGTTCGCGCTGCCGCCGATGGGTGAGCTGAGTCAGGACTTCGACCGGATCATCGCACTCCTCCCGGATCCCGGGCAGGAAGCTCCGAAGAGATTTGCGCCGCTCTCCGAGTTGACTCCTGGCATGGTGATCGAGCTCGACGACAGCCCCATCGTGATCGCCGAGATCGACTCCCACCCAGGCCGCGTCGACATCATCGGCGAGCACCGGGGACCCGTCCGGCCCCACCGGGTCAAGCACTCCCTGGACCTTTCTGCGGAGTCTGACCCCGCACTGCAACTGGCCGAGCTGCCGCCCTCTCTGGCTCCGCTGATCGGGCCCGTACCGCTCCGTGAGGGTGGCACCGGCCGCGGGCCCCTGGTCGCCGGGCACCCCGATGCCAACATTCCGATCCGTCCCGGGGCCGGCCGGTCGGCTCCCCAACTTCCCGCGGGTCCGCCTCTGCCCCGCCTTGACGTCTTCGTCTGGGACGAGGAGCGGCGCCGCTCCCACGGCAAGGCCATCGCCCTGCGCGCCGGCGGCATGCCGCCCGTGTCCGCGGCCCGCCGACAGATGGACCCTGACGACCCGTTCACGCAGTTCGTCGACAATCTTGAGCACCAGCTGATGCAGCTGAGCGACCGGGCTGCCGAGCACGCCGTCGTCGAGCGGGCCGCGGCTGAGATCCGAGAGGGAGTCACCGACCTCGCCGCACGCGCCCGGGCCTACAGCGCCGAGAGGCTGCGCCAGGCCGAGCAGAACCCGGCCCGGCTCCTGCAGATCACCATGGAACCCTCCCTGAGCGGACCGTTCCGGCGCCTTGCCATGAACACGGTGATGGCCGCGATCGACCGAGCCGAAGCGGCGGTTTCAGAGGCGGGACAGCAAGCCCGGGTGCGCGCGGCCTTGGAGGCCGTTGTCTGCACCCGTCCACCGCGCGAACCGCGAGGGGACACTCAGGCGGACTTCGGCGATGCGCTGGTTCCCTTCACCTCCATGGACGAGCGGACCTCCGCAACCGTCGCCGAGCTCCTGGCGACACCTGCGCAGTGGGAGCACTTCAACCTCATGGCGGCGGAGGTGCACGCACTCACGAACCGGGCGGCGGCGGTCGGCGAGGAGCCGGCCGCGCGCTTCGCGACCGTGGACGAAGTACGCCTCCACCTGTCTTCCGTGGCAAACGAGGAGATCAGTGGAGACAGCGGGCCTCAGCGCGAACGCGCGCAGAACCGGTCCAGGCGTGCTGCGCGCCTTGCCGCTGACCCGAGTCTGGAGCTCGCGCCGTCCGGGCGCCTGGCCCTGCACGGTTCACCGAGGGACGGCTGGCATGTCGTGGCCCCGGGATCAGGCGCGGACGTCGTGCCGTGGCCGGTCAGGACCCGCAAACACGCGCTGGCCTTCGCGGACCTGATGGACCGGCTGACAGACGACTCTGGTGAGGCCCACCCGTGGGATGCCGACGACTTCCCCGGGCACAGCGGCTCGCAAGTGCACGGCGTCAGCCTGCTCTACGACTGGGTGACCAGCTCGCCGTCACACACCGCCTACAGTTTCCGGGACCGTCTTAAGGGCCTCCGCCAGCGGTCAGCCTCGGCCGGATGGATGGAGGATCTCGCCCTCCACCGGTTCAGCGACTACGGGTTCATCCACCCGGCCGCTCCGGACCAGCTGAGCCCGGGCGACGAGATCATGTTCGCGTTCGACCAGGACGAGCTGACCTACGCCTCCGCCGTCGCCGGGTACTTTCCGCCTCCGTACATGCGCAATCGCGCGATCGGCACCGCAGCCGTCGGTGCCGACGGCAGCCTGATCCCGGGCCACTGGTGGCCCGAAGGCCGCCCTGACGAGGTGCAGAAGCTGGACCTACCGGTGCGGCTGCGGGAGGGGGTGCGCCGCGCGCGCACGGGTGAGTACCAGCTCCACGAAGGCATCACCGCCCACCTTCCTGCAAGCGAGCAGCGAGCCGACACTTCACCGGTGGCCATCGGACAAGCCGCCCCACAGCCGTGGGTGCAGGAGGCCCCGGCCGCGTTTGCTCAGGCGCCGACCGGCCTGTCGTGGGTACAGCCCGAGGGCGTGCCCTCCGACCTCGGCGCAGCACAGTCCCCCGGCGAGTCCGCCGACAGCTCCGCTCAAGCCACGCCTGGCACGGGGCAAGCATCGGCCCCGGTCGCTGCCGAGGGCCCGAGAGAAGGTTCCGACGCCGAGCGGAGGCCTGCGGAACCTGGGCAAGGTCAGGCTGAGGCGTCAGAAGAGCCTGCCGTCCCAGGAGCCGTCCGGCAGCGGGGCAGCATGGAGGTAGCTCTCCCGAAGCTCAAGAAGGCACAACGCACCGCCCTGGAGGAGGTGGCGCGCGGCCTCGTCAGTCGCTTCGGGGGTCTCTTCATGAAGCAGACCCACGCGGTGCGGCGGGAAGCAGCACGATCTCAGAATGCCGTGGCCGACCTGCTCGAGATGGGGCTGGTGGAGGCGGACGGGCGGCAGGTCCAGCTCACGTCTCGTGGCGACGCCTGGTTCGCACACAACGGTGTTGAACGCCCGGCTGGCTCGGAGGAGTCGTGGGCAGCAGGCGAGACACCGTACCTCGCCGCCGCGGGGAGTATCGAGCAGTCGCAGCTTCTGCTGGCGCCGGCGTCGATTGACTACAGCCAGGCGTCCCCGGCGCAGGTCACCTTCGAGCCGGACTGGCCGCATCCACCGTCCCCGGCCCCCTTTCCGGACAACTGGTACAAGACCTCTCCCGACGAGGGCGCCATCTCCGCTGCCCGACGACAGGCTCGGCGTGCCCAGGAACGATTCGCCCACTCCACGGCCCGGGACGTAGCAGCACTGGCGATGGCCGACGACGAGCAGCGGTGGATCTGGACTCGTGCCAGGCCCCTTGCGCAGTTCGATGAGAACGCCGCCGCAGCTCTGGAGCGCCTCACTGACCCCGCGACCTTCGCCTACTCGACCCAGGCCCTCCTGAACCTTCGCGCGGTTTTGGAGGGAGTGGGCCGCGGCGCCACAGAGGACTACCTCCAGCGCATCCTGTCGGCGGGCAGCGATCCGGCCGCCATGGACAAGGCGTGGCGTACTGACCTCGGCGTCGCGACAGACCCGACGTACACCACGCACGTGCGCGCTGTCGTCATCAACTACCTCATGCAGACGGCCGCACATGCGGAAGCCGCCGGCCTGGATGCCGTGGCAGTCATCGACGTCCTGGAGGACGCGGGCGGCTGGGATGGTCACCTGCCTCAGTTCGGTAGGTCGCAGTCAGGGTTTCCGCACTTCCCGGCTGCTGAAGCCGTTGTGCAGTCAGCACAATTCGTGGCGAGCGCGGCGCGAGAGCAGCTGATGGGCGCGTCCGAAACAGTTCAGGCCTGGATCGAGCAGCAGAGGAACGCGGAAGATGTCGAGCCGCGAAACCCCGGTGGTCTACCCGCAGCCGGGCGGGAAGGCGTGGTGACCGTGCCGCCGGGGCATGGGGGCCAGGCGGCGCCCACCGCTGGGACCTCGGCGGTCCACCTCGGGGACCCAGACCAGGCGGAGACGCCCGAGCCTGTCCTGGAGGCGCTCCAGGTGAACGGCCCGGGCGATCGCGCGGACACGATGCCTCCGGTGGCCGCGACAGGCGATGGCGCAGCCGAACCGGGCGAGCCGAACCGCGGAGCCTCCGCCGCCAAGAAGGACGGCGAGCAGGCATCGGACAGCGCGCGTCTTGGAGGCGCAGCGACTTCTGAAGGAGAAAGAGCTGACTCACAGACCGGGCCAGGCCCCTCACTGGAGGCCGACCCGCAGCCCGCTTCCGAAGAGTCCTCGCGGGAGGCAAGGCCGGGCGGCGACGCGGCGGCGACACAGGAAGGAGCCAATGCCGAACGCTGGCCCGGCGCGGCATACGCGTATGCCCGCGAGGCCACGCACGACTGGCGCCGCTTGGTGGACGCCATGGCGGCGCTCGATGAGAGCCACCGGACATGGCCGCGCACCAGCCGGAGCCACGTCGAGCTGACCAACGTCAAGTCAGCCGTCTCCCGGATCGATGGACAGATGCCCGCCGTTCCCGCCGTCCTGCCGGAGGTTGCCCACCAGCTTCGTGAGCTGGACGGGATGCTCGACGTAGTCCGAGATGACCTCGCGCGCTCAGGAGACGAGGAACTGAGGCGCCGGCTGACCCCTCTGCTGAGCGCTGTGACCGAGGCTCATGGGCAGACCCACGACAGGACCCAGGCATCGGCACGGCAGCTCACCCGCAACACGGCCGGCACCTGGTTGCATCCGTGGGTTACGGAACTCCCCGAGGGGACACGGGCGAACCATGAAGTCCGGCTTGCCCACACTGCGGAGCGCCCGGGCCGCATTCTGCACGCCGACGGCACCCTCCTGCAGCACATCGGCGCCGGGGAGGAATCGGTCGCACGACCCGCCCGAGCAGCGGGAATCGTTGACGCTCCACGCGGCACTGGCGCCTGGCAGGTGGTCCGCTTTGAAGACGGCACCCACGAGGTCGTTCACCCCGCCCTGCTCCACCCTGCCGACCAGGATCCCTATCCGCTCCAGGACGGGATCGACCTGACGGCTGAAGCCTGGGCGTTGCGGTGGCAGGCCTTCGACCGGGCCGAAGCCGCCGGCGCAACGGCAGCGGTCCTGGGGGCGTTCTTCGTTGTGCCCGGCGACCGGATTCGGGTCCCCGGCCGGAAGGGCGAGCGAACCGTGACGAGCGTCGAACACGGCGCCCGACGTCGCAGCGGCCGCAAGCAGGTTGCTGGCACCGCGTTGATGCACCATGGCGCTGGCACGGTCAGGACCGTTGAGTACATGGCTACGGACCCCTATGCCGCGATGCCGTTGGCGCTCCCCGAGGTGCATCCCGGTCTCGCTGCCAACCCATTCTTCGATCCCTCCGAGGTGATCCTCACCCAGGACCCCATCCCGGCCGACAGCTTCCACAAGTTCTCTTACACCTGGTCGGCTACCGTCGCCGGCGGCCACGAGGGCACGTACTCCATCACGGGAGACTGCCAGGGCAAGGTCAGAAACGGCATCCCAGACCACAAGACCTACCGCGTCCACTACGCCCACGGATTCGCCGACGGCCAGCACGAGGAGGCACAGGTCTGGGCACTTGGGTTGGCCACCACTCTGAAAGGGGCGGCCGAGTACATCTCCGCGCACTGGACACGGTCGCAGACAGGCGACCACCGCGCAGAGGCGCAGCAGGACGACTACGCCTCCGGCCTGTGGCTTCTGCCCGATGTGGGCGAGGGCGAGTACCTCGTGTACCGGCCTGACAGGTCCTGGGAGCTCACCAGCCGTGAAGGCAACGTCTACGACATCCGCTACGAGGGCACGACTCGTGCGGGCAACCTCGAGGTACGCCACGAGGGGGAACTCGTAGGTGTCACCACCGAGCGTTACGAGAAGAAGTGGCCGCAGATGCTGGCTCTCGTCCGCGACCACTCCGCCCCGCAGCCCGAGACGCCCACCGCCGCTGTTCCTTCCGCCGAAGTCCTGGCGGATGCCCCCGAACGGGACGTCAGCCCAGACGCGGATGTCGATCAGGCAGCGACTGGTGGGCACATCAGCTCGGCTGATGAGGTTGCAAGGCCGGACGTAGCCGTAGCCGGTGCAGAGGAGCCTGATGCTCTCTTCGATCTGGTGGCGACTGAGGGAGAGCGGGTCGGAGAAGGGATACAAACCGCTGCGCAGGTCAGGCCCGCGGGCCCTGTTGTCGGTCCGATGGCGCAGACGGCTGAGACGGCCGCCCGTGCCGACCTGGGGATCGCCCCCCTGGAGGGAGAGGGCGTCGATGAGCACAGCGATCGGTTCGACGGCAACAGCCGCCCACCCGCCGATTCCGACCCCGGCCCTCTCCAGCAGGCACAACTCACAGGGGACCTCGAACCAGGGCATGGCGACCTGCAGGAGCAACCGGGCGCCAAGCCTGCCAACCCCACCGAACGGGAGGATGTCCCACTGCCCCGTGCTGGACGCAGCCTGCAGGAAGCTCCTGTCACCTCGCACGAAGAGGGCGTGACGCCGCCTCAGGGCGGACGTTCCCACCAGTCACGGTCCGAAGCCGAAGTCGCCGCAGGAACGCTGCGCGCTGAGCCGAGCCCTGAGGCGACCCGTGATCTTGAGACGGCGGGGCAAGACTCCTCGCGGGAGTCGGCCGTGCCAGCAGGTGATGAGGATCGGGAGCGCCCCGTCGAGGAACCTGTAGGAATGGCCAAGTCCTCAACAGGCCATGCCTCCCAGAATGACAGCGCCGAGAGGCCAGCAACGGTGCCGACGGAAGCGGAGGTGGCTGAGCATGCAGACGCCGATGCCGTCGACAGGAAATCGTCTCCGCGGCAGCCTCCTGGCGCAGCCGGGGCGTACGCGGATCCGTCGGCCTACGAGGTAGCCCACGAGGCACTCCTCGCTGTCCTTGACCAGCACGAGGACTGGCTCACCGAAGATGCCGCCGCAGCAGCAGCGGCAGACGCGCTGGTCACCACCAGCGGCGTGGCACCCCCCGCACTGGCGGCGCTCTTGGCCCTCGACGCCTCGGCTCGCACCGCGGAGGGGCGCGGCGACACGCATGCTGCCTTCGCCGAGCAGCTCCGGCACCACGTCCGGTGCACTCAGCTGACCATGGCCAAGATCGTCGTGGGCCAGGCGACCCGGACCACAGACCTCGCTCGCCTTCGCGACCTGCACGTCGTCGCCTTCGAGGGTCAGTTCATCGGCTTCCGGCAGACCACTGACGCCGGGGAGATGGAGGTCGGGCAGTACTTCGGGCACCGCGCCGACCAGATCAACCAGCAGACCACGGCAGCCGCGGACACCGCGGAGCTGGGAGCAGAGACGCCAGAGGAGGACGTCACTGTGGATGAGGGCGACGAAGTGGGGCTGCCCGCAATCGAGCTGCCCGACGGAGCCGGGGTGTTCTTCAGCCACGCCGAAGGAGCACCGCAGCTTCACGCGCGCGCGGTCGAGCTGGTCCGCTCCCCGCCAGGTACGAGCGGCGAACTCGCCTACCTTGACGGCCGACCCGTCTACGTGATGGTGACCGAACAGGCTGGTGCAGCAGAACCCGCGCTCGGGGCGCTCCTGCTCGGCCAGAGCACGGGCAATGACGCACGCACCGTGCACATCACCGCCGCAGAACTCGCGGCGGTCGAGCCCGCACGGCTCATGGCTGCCGTCACCGCCTGGATGGCTGCCGACGACGCGGGCGCCCGGCCACTGCTGGACTACGAGCAGGGCCCCGGGGGTGCTCCGGAGACGCCCGGGCCGGTGACCGCGACCCCAGAAGCACAGCCGACCTTGGCCAGCCGCGCCCCGGATGCCGCACCGGCAGCCGCCAACGCCGCTGCGGAGCCGGAGCGTGCCCAGTCTCCGGCCGACAACCTGATGCCCGCAGCCGAATCCCTGCCTCTGCCCCGGGAAGGTGCAGCGCCGATGACGACTCCTCAGCCTGGCCCTGAGACGTCCGAACTGCCACAGCCGGCGGCCCCCGCAGCTGGCCGGACTCCGACGGTCGAAAGGCCGGTCGTACAGCCAGCCGAGGGTGACGAGCAGAGGCCCATCACCGTCCCGCAGGCTCCTGCGACCGCCGCCCCGGCGATGCCCGCGGCGCGGCAGGAGGAGCTGGGAGCCGCAGACCGCCTTGCCGGACTCGCCCGCCAGGCGCTCGCGTCCCTGGGCTCCAGCCGGGAGGTCACGGCCACGATGGCGGCACCCGACCACGTGCTCGTAACTGTGGAGGCAACCGGCGACACCAGCCGAGACCAGTACCTCACCGAAGGCCTGCAGCAAGCCCTGAACACCGCGATCACCGGCCAGCCGGACCGGAGCCTGGACCGGCTTCGAGTCGATGTACAACATGCACGCACGGGCCAGACCCTCCTGCCCGCGAACGGCCCCGCCCCCACCCCTGCCAACGAGGCTGTACCGCGCGCACGGCTGATCGCCGTCAATGCGGAAGCCGCGCGGATCTTCGCCTCACGCCTTCGGACGGATGCGAACGCCGAACTCGCCCGGACCTACCTGCACGAGGGCGACGCAGCTGCGGGCATCCAGGGCCGCCAGATTCCTCCTGAGGTTCAGGAGCAGTGGGGTGTGGGCTACGCGCCGTCGGACCGAAGCGCTGGCCGGTGGGACGTATTGGCGCAGGAGCTGCAGCGCGCCGGATTCTCCGAGGACGAACTCGTGCAGTCCGGGTTGGCCAAGCGCTCGAGCAAGGGCACCCTCTACGACGCGTTCGCCGACCGAATCATGTTCCCGATCCACGACCAGGTGGGGGAGATCGTCGGCTTCGGCGGCCGTCGCATCGACCGACCCGGCGAGTCCGGCAGCCAGGCCCAGGAACGCGGCGGCCCGAAATACCTCAACACCCGGGAGACCGCGATCTTCCGTAAGGGTGAGCTGGTGTTCGGCCTGTATCACCCGGCCCAGGCGGAGGCACGCCAGGCCAGCATCGGACCGCGGGTCGGCCTGGAGGGCTACCTGGACGTCATCGCCATGGCGCGAGCCGGGGAGGCCCGTCCGCTGGAGCAGCGGCCCGTCGCCGGTGCGCCCATGGGCACCGCCCTGACCAAGGACCAGCTGACCGCGCTGCGCGGAATCCAGGATGGAACTCCCCGCACGCACGTGATGTTCAGCGACAACGACCCCTCGGGACAGCGTGCCCTCCTCAACAGCTGGGACCTCCTGCTGACGACGCCCGGAACGACCGAGGTCACGCGTGCCGAAGACGTAAAAGACGCTGCTGACCTGTGGGAGACGGGTGTGACGTCCGGCGCCGGCGGAGCACAGCAGGTCCTCCACGCACTGGACCAACGGCAGCCCCTGCTGGACGCGGCCGTCGAAGCCCAGCTGATCGACTTCGCCGACGCCGCGGAACGCGCCAACCACACCTTCGACTCAGGCGCATTCAACTCACGCAGTCGAGCGGCCGCCACCCACGCGGCCCGCCTCATCCACGCGGAGGCCCAGCACCGCGCTCCGCAGGACGCCCAAGAGCTCCAGCAGGCGGCCCTCACCTGGGCAAAGCGGCTCCACCAGAACTGGAAGCTGCCCGGACACCTGGTCGCCACCGCCGTCCTGCTCGGCCCCGGCAACCACGACGACGACCACCACAACGCCGTCTACGAGCAGGCACTCGACCTCCTGGCCGCCGACCCCGACGGCTACTTCGCCGATGACCAGCACGTACGGTCACGGAACTCCGCCATCCTCGCCGACGAACACCAGCCCACCGCGTCGGCAGCCCCCGGCACGTCTCCCACGGCCGGAGCAACCGGTACCGGCCTTTGGCCTGCCGGCACCAACCGGCCTGGCGCCCAAGCACCCGCTACCGCCACCCAGGCCGGCGAGCCCGCAGCCTTCACCATGAGCCTCCCCGGACCCGGACCCTCCGCCACCCTTACCGAGATCACCGACCGCACCGCCGCCGCCTATGGCCTCCACGTGGCCGTATACGACCGCCTCGGCCAGCACGCGATCGAAGACGAGAGCCCCGGGCAGCTCGCCAAGCCGCTTCCCCTCGGCAGCCTGTACGGGATTCCCCTGGCCACGTCGGGCGCCGACCAGCGGACCGAAGACCCCAGCATCGTGGTGTGGCTCGGCACTGACTCCCTGCGCCTGTCCTACCGCCGTTTCACGGCCATGACCCCGGCTGAGTTCCTTGCCGCCGTCGAATGGCGCGCCGCAGCAGCGGCCGGTGGCATCGGCGCGCCGCTGAGCCGCACCTGGCGCGATGCCGTGCGCACGATCCTGCCCCGCTCGCTCCCGCACACCCCAAACACCGACGAGTTCGCCGCGCTCCTCGACACCGTCGCCGCATCGGCCGAAGGCCGCACCGAGGAGACACGACGCCGCGGCCGCCAGGCAGTAGAGCTCTACACCGCCGGGCACCCGGACCTGGCCGTGGACCACCTGGCGGCCGCCGACCACATCTGGGTGCTGCGCAACGACGGCGGCTGGGTGCAGGAAACCGCAGCTGCCCAACCCAGCTGGAACGACGTCAGCGAGCGCCTCGCCCAGGAAGCGAGCGTCCTCAGCCAGCTCGGCCAGGAAGCGGCCGCCCACCCCGCCAGCGACCCGACGGCGGCCGAACTGCCGATCGCAGCCGACCTCACCGTCGCTCACCACAGCGCACACGAAGCCATGGCCGTCCTGCGCCCCTACTCCATCGGCCTGCCCGGCACGGTGTACGAACGGATCACCGACCTCGTCGCACAGATGGACTCCAGCGTGCCGGCGGTCCGCAGGCTGCGCGGACCTGACGGCGAGCGGCTGATGGGCCGGGCCAGGAGCAGCCTGGTGCGGGCTCTGCAGGGACTGGCGACCGTGGCGGGCAAGATCCGCCTGAGCGGTCTGGCAGACCGGCTCGAACGCGCCGTGGCTCGCCTGAGAGGACAGGAAGGCCGGCCTCAATCTGAGAGGGCCGTCCGCGCCGATCGCCGACTGCAGGACCTGAGCCACACCGAGCGTGACCTGGAGCGCCGCATGGCCGCTCCCGGGACCACGATGCAGGAGATCGGCGAGCTGCAGGAGCAGTGGATCATCAACCGGGCCCGGTGGCGAGCACGGTACGAACAGATCGCCGGCCAGCCGCCCACCACCGACTTCCTGCCCAGCAACGGTCTCATCGCAGGTGCACCCCCCATTCCTAACCCGGTCACCGGCCACGACCTGTTGGTCACCCGCCTCCGCAACCGAGTCGCCGAGGAACGCGACATCGACCCCCATACCGGTGAGATGAGCGACCCCTGGAACCCCACCGCAGACCTGCTCACCGGAGTGGCCTGGGCCTACCAGCAACGTCTGATCGGCAGCATCCCCACGGGCCCCGACCCGGAAGGCCCCGTACTCCCTGACCAGCTTCGACAAGCAGCTCTCATCGTCACTGCCCGCCGGGAGGCCTCCCCCCTGACACTTCGGCGCGCCATGGCGATCTCGGCAGAGCGCGCCGACCGCCTCCTCGACCGCCTGGAAGCACAGCAGATCCTCGGCCCCTACCGGCCGGACGCAACACGAACCGTCCTGGCCCAGAGCAGCGACATCGACGCCCTACTGGCCCGACCGCCCCACCCACGCGCCCCTGCACCCCGTCCTCCCGCGGCTGTGCCGCCGCCAACCACACCCATGGAGGCCGAGGGAGTATCCGAGACAGACCTCAACGGCCGCAGGGCAGAAATCGAAGAGGTCGTCACCAAGTTCCTTGCCGAGCAAGCAGCGCGAACCACCGGGCAGCCAGACGACCAGGGCGACCAGGCGGCCACTGCGAGCCGTGTTCGTACGGCAACGCGCCACGAGGCTCAAGCCAACGCGCTCACCACCAGGCAGACGACCCAGCTCACCCCGAGCCAGTTCTGACGCGGAGATCCGATGACAACGCCAGCACCTCTCCAGACCACGCCAGACATGCTCCGTCTCACGCTCCGCCAAGGAGCCACCGCGGCGGAGACCGAAGCCGAGTTCGAACGGTACGCCCGCCTGCAAAACCTTGGAATCGGCCTCCGCCGTGCCCGGGCTCTCGACAACGCCAACGAGCCGCCCCAGGCCGGACCCCGAGACCTGGCCGGCCTCGCAACCGCGATGGCCGGTGCCCACGCGGCGCAGGCATACTTCTTCCACCAGCCCGGATGGAGCACCCTCAATCAGATCCACCAGCGTGCCTCCGAGGCCCTGCGCGACCTCAACACGCAGGCGGAGCGCACCCCGCAAGCAGCCGTGCAGGCTGCTCGCATCACCTCGCTCGCCGCGAGCCTGATCGCCCGCCACGCAGCCCAGATCCAGGCGTACCTAGACACGTGGAATCAGTCGAACACCCCCGGCGCCGAGGCCATGCGCTACCTGACCCGCGCCGCGGAAGAGCATGCTGCCCGGGCGTCCGGCATCGACGAGGGCCAGAGCCTCGATACCCCCCGACTGCTTATAGCCCATGCCCACAAGCTCAACCGCGAGCTCCAGCGCGCGGAAGCCGCCCGGCCGGGACCACCGACCGACCCCAACCTAGACGACCCCGACGACCCCGCCCTGGACAGCGCCCTCAGCCTCGGTGCCCTGTATGACCGTGGCCTGGCCGAGGCGGCCAAGCTCGGCGACGCCCTGAGTGACCTCAGCACCCGCGCGCGACGTGTCGGGCAGCGGGCAGTCCTCGACGTCCGCCTCCACGGCATGATCGAGTCCTTGCAGATCCGCAGCTACGAGATGATCTCCGTGATCGCCCGAAGGCTGATGAACCGCTACGACGACCTGGGATGGCAGGACGACGGCCGCCGCACCATCGCAGCGACCATCTTCCACTACGCAGAGCAGCGCCTCGAACGCATCCGCGGGGCTATCGCGCCGGACCAGCAGCGCGAGTTCGGACACTACGAAGTCGACCCTCCGGACCGCTACCTGGACGCTGTCTTCGACGAGAACCGCACCGTCATCAACGAGCTCAAGTCCAAGTTCCTCCGCACCGAAGACCGCAGCGACCTGCAGATTCGGTTCCTCCTCGTTCAGCGGACCCTGGCAGCCGACGCCGGCGACATGGAGTGGGGCACCCAGCCGTTCTTCCCGCCCAAGGAGTACGTCGCCGGCGTGCGAGCAGACGACCCCGTCGAGGCCCGTCGCGAGCTCATCGATGCCCTGCGACGGCGGGTCGAACGCGACCCCTATCACCGCGACGCCAGCTTCCTCAACCAGGTCAAGGACCGCCTCGCCAAGGAGATCGCAGGACCCGACGAACTCACCCCGGAGGCGGCCCAGACCACCATCACGCCCACGCAGCTCCGGGCCGCCGCACTCCACCTGGTCGAAGGCGGAACAGCAGTCTCACCCCTCGCGCTGAGCAGCACCGCCGAGCTGAACCTCACGCACCCGCAGGCCGAGCGGGTCCTCCACGAACTCAAGAACCTCAACGTCGTCGGACCTCCCAACGGACTTGAGCCCCGCCAGCTGCTCGCGAAGACCCCGGCTCAACTGCCCTCAGCTCTCGCAGCACCCCGCCCTGGTCCGGCCGGGGTCCCCCCGCAGGCGCCCACACCCGCGCCGGGGCCCGAGCAAGCCCCAGCAGCCGTATCCCAGCCCGCCGTTGTCATCCAGGTCACTGACGAACAGCTGAGGATGGCCGCGCTCTCGGCAGCCGCCAACCGGCTCGCGTCTGCCGAGCTCTTCGTGAACACCCTGGCCGTGACACCTGATCAGGGTCAGGCCCTGATGGTTGCCCTCCAGGAACGCAAGCTTCTCGTCCAGGCCGCCGACGGCGCCTGGGAACCCACGTACAAGCAGGAAGGAGTCGATGCTGCGCTAGCGAACACACCCCAGGCCGCTGAGCCACAGCGTGCCGAAGCCGGACAGCAGGCGCCGACGACCCTGCCCCGTCGAGACCGGAGGGTAGAGCGGCCACACCCCGGCAATCTCGCCACCTCTCGCGAAGCCATTCCCCGGGCCCTGTCGGACGAGGACCTGAACCGGCTGCTCGAAGGCAGCCAGGACAAGATCCTCCAAGCGAGCCGAGCTCTCACAGACGGAGTGCAGTCCCGAGCTGCTGCTCACAGCCCGCAGGAACCCGTCGCCAGCAAGAACCAGAGGGTCGACGAAGCCCAGCAGAACGCGCAGCAGACCCAACACACAATCAGCACCGGAGTCCGCTGACGCCGGGGTCGACGCATTTCAAGAGAGGAAGTCATGGAGAGCCAAGAGCAAACTGACAGACTGCGGGTACTTCGAGAGCAGGAGGAGGAGCGCCGCAAGCAGAGGGTCGTCGCCCAGGTGCGGCGCGACTCTCAGGAGCGGCAGTCCCAGGACGAGGCTCGCGCGACAACCTCGCCTCACTCCCTTGATCAACACTACGCAGAGCTGCCCAGGTACTCGCACCACGGCATTCGATAGGCAGCCGGCGGTACCCAGCAGCCTGGGTATGCCGCCTGCGCTACATCGGAGCGCCCGCCCATGGTGTCTCGAAAGCAGGAGGGTGATGGGCGGGCGCGGGCCCCCGGCAATGAGCGTGGTGCTGGCGGACTGCATCCGGTCCTGGAAGGCGGGGTCGCATCCGGCCCCGCAATGCCGCTCACGGGTCCGGCACCGGGCCACCGTCGGTGCCCGCAGCGAGCGAGCCTGACGCGGGTGTTGTGCGCTGCGCACGCCGGCGAAGGCGGTGTAGTCGTCGCGGCTGGCGCCGAAGACGTTGCAGTGCCAGGCGGCGGTGGCCTGGTCCCATTCTCGATGGCCGACGGAGAGCCGTTCCCAGTCGATCAGGAACGTCCCGGCCGCAGTGGCCATGGTGTTGCCTGGCCCGGCGTCGCCGTGGATGACACAGCTGGGGGTCGGCCAGTCCAGAACGAGCCACCGCTCGCGGAGCTCGGAGGCGTAAGCCGTCAGCCAGTCCCTCTCCTCGAGGGTGGCGTGAGCGGCCGCGATCTGGGCGGGGAAGCGCGCGAAAGGGTCGTGTGAGGGAAGGCGCAAGGCGGTGGGCGCCGGGAGGTGATGGAGGACCCGGAGCATCCGGGCGACGCCGGCGGAGTTTGCCGGGCCGCCGGGGCCGAGGTCGGTCCAGAAGGTCACGGGGCGCCCGGCGGCCAACACGGGTTCTGGGCGGCGGGGCAAGGGGACAGGGACGCCGTTGCCGTAGAGCCAGTACGTGCCGCGGATCTCGTTTCGGGCGCTGTTCGCGGTACCCGGCTGGTGGACGCGGGCGACGACGCCGCAGGGCAGGCGCCAGACGCCGTTGTCGAGGGCGCGGATCAGCTGCGCCTGCGCGGCGTCGAAGCCCGCGCGGAGGCATGCCTCCCGGAGGGCGGGGAGGGTCTCCTTGCTGCTGCGCGTGACGGTGATCATCAGGTGTGCCTCCCTGATCATGTGGTCGACAGAGTTCTGAAGGGGCGGGCGGTGCCTCGTCTACGGACGGGAGGCATGGACGATCTGACGAGCGGTGAAGAACATCTCGGCGCCGTGGGCACGGGCGGGGAAGCGCTCGACGACGCGGTGGTGCACGTGCTGCCGGTAGGCCAGCGCGGTCAGACCCCCGAAGACCGCCATGTCGAGCTGCTGCTGCGAGGCGAAGCAGGCCAACGCCTCCTCCTTGGTGGCCAGGAGGTCGGCGGTGCCGACGAAGAAGAGATTCGGCTCGAAGTTGCGGCTGTAGGGGGAGCGGAAGTGGATCAGATCGGCGGCCTCACGCATCGCGACGGTGCTGGCCTCCTCACCGGTGATGGCGTGGTCGAGGTGCTGGTCGTCGGGGTAGTGGGTGTAGACGACGTCGGGGCGCTCGGTCGCGAAGGCCTCGAACAGGGATGCATTGATGGCGCCGCGGTGGTCGGTGAACCGGGTGTCGGGGATCTGGGAGAAGGTGTAGCCGCCGATGCCGAGGATCTTCGCGGCGGCCAGGCACTCGTCGCGTCGCGCAGCTCCGTCGTCCTTCTCCACGGTCCCGGCGCTCAGGCAGTGGACACGAACTCGGTCGCCGACGAGGACGTGGTCGCGGATG
This sequence comes from Streptomyces sp. NPDC058525, assembly GCF_042719495.1. Taxonomy (NCBI): domain Bacteria; kingdom Bacillati; phylum Actinomycetota; class Actinomycetes; order Kitasatosporales; family Streptomycetaceae; genus Streptomyces; species Streptomyces sp. NPDC058525. The sequence goes on along the minus strand of NZ_JBHXNP010000013.1, from coordinate 43,784 downwards.
CGCATGCCCATGGCGAGCTCGGCGTCGTCGGGGTGGGCGACGACGACCAGAACGGACCGGGGGGTGGTCAAGGGGACTCCTCGTTGAGGGTGATCTGCAGAGCGCTGTGCAGACGGCGGCCGTCGAGGCCCTGCCAGCGGAAGGGCTCATGCTCGTGGCGGGGCCAGCACAGGTAGTGGAGGTTGCCGACAGCATCCGCCGGTCCGGGCCCGTACCGGTAGGCGATCTTGGAGGTCTGGCCGCCGTCGAGGTGGAACACCGACGCCGGGTCGTGGCCGGCCCGCTCGCACAGCTCGGCCGTCTCCTGGACGGTGACGCCCTGGAAAGCGGGAGCGAGGGGCGCGCCATCCAGAACCGTCAGGGCCAGATGCCGACCGTCGAGGGCGAGCAGAGTGCGGGCGTAGCGGGCATCAGGGCGGAAAGGACTCGTGCCGAGACTCTCGTCCCACGCCGCGGTGTGTCCGGCAGCAGCGTCGGCGACCGACGGTCCCAGGGACAGGGCGCTGACGATGTTGGCGGTGGAGAGGGTGTCGATGGCCGTCACGTGGACGGGCGCGCCCTGGACGAGGTGAGCGGGCCAAGGCCGATGGGCGCGCAGGACGTAGGCGCCGGCGAACAGGTCTGCGCCGCCGCCGGGGTGCAGGGCGGTGATCCGCGCCCCGGTGGGAGTGGGGGAGACGGCGCAGTCGAGGACAGCCAGATCGCGGGGCGTGGTGTTGGCGGCCGCGTCCACGTCGCGGCGAAAGCCCGTGCGGGGGTCGTCGCGATAGCGGATACGGCAGTTCGCCGCCCCGAACACGGTGAGGTGGCCAGACGGGGCCGGGCGCGGCGGGGGTTCCTTGGATCCGGTCCAGGTGTGCGGGTGGCCAGCGACGGTGAGGCTGCCAGTGGCGGCCAGGGTGCGTACTACCGGGCGGCCCTGGTGGACGAGGAGGGAGGGTTTGGTGACGGTAGGCAGGCTGGCGGCGTGGTAGTCGCGGACAGCGAGGTCGAGGCAGGGTTCGACGGGCTGGTAGGCGGGGTCGTCGGAGATGTAGGCGAAGGCGCCGGAGACCGCGGCTACGACGGGGCCAGTGACGAGGCTGCGCAGGTGGAAGCCGCCCGGGGAGGAGACGGTCCGGCACCCGGCGCGATCGAGGTCGACGGTGAGGGTGTAGGCGTTGGTGAGGCAGCCGTCGCCGAGTTCGATCGGGCGGGCAGTGAGGACGACGCCAGGTGCGAGGTGGCGGGTCCAGGCCGGGGTGGGGCGGGAGAACGGGCTCTGATCGCGGGCCAGCGCCTGGACGCTGGACGCGTGGATGCCGCGGGCGCTCAGTTCGGCGAGCGGGTCCAGATCCGGATGAGCGCCGGGCGGGGCGAAGGGGACGTTCATGCCGTCACCGGCCCGGCGGCGAAGTCCAGCAGGCTGGGGACGGTGAACGGCCCGGCATCCAGCAGACGACGCAGGCTGCGGCGCAGCCGGTCGACGGTTGCAGGTGGGGCGGTCGCCGGGTAGGGGACGGTACGGGCCTCCAGCCGGTACAGCAGCACGCCCGCGGCCACCATCGCGAGAAGGTCGTCGTCGCGCCAGGGACGGCCAGGGCCGGGGAGACTGTAGGCGTCGAGGAACTCGGCGGCGAGGGGGCGCAGGAGCGCGGGCCGGGAGACGTGGTGCAGGACCAGGTGGGCGAGGAGGTAGCCGAGGTCGAAGAGCGGCGTGCCCGTGTGCACGTTGTCGAGGTCGACAAACGCAGTGCGCCCGCCGTGGAGGCTCAGGTTCTTCGGGCAGGTGTCGCCGAGGATCAGCTGCCGTCCCGGCAGGGCGTCCAGGCGGCGGCACGCCTCGTCGAGGGCACGGTGGTCTCCGGTGCGTAGGCAGTAGCCGTAGGCGTGTTCGGCACGGAAGAGGTCGTCGCCGTCGCCGTCGCGCAGGGGCGGCAGGCTGGCGGTGGCGTGGTGGATGCGGGTCAGGGCAGTGCCCAGGCGCGTGCACTCCTCCGTGGTGGCAGCGTGCTGGTCGAGGTGCTCGCGCCAGGTGCGGCCGTCGGGGAAGACGTCGGCCATCACCATGGCGTGCGCTTCGGGTATGAACGCCAGGACCCTCGGGAACAGGTCGGGAAGCAGGCCGTGGTGAAGCGTCAGGGCCCGGTGCTCGACAGCGATCAGCGCCGGATCGGTGGCGATGTGCGCGATCCGGGCGAAGCGGCGGCCGCGGACCTTGACGATGACGTTGCCCGCCTCGCCGTGGACGCGGAAGACGTGGCTGACGTTGCCGTCGGTGCATGCCTCGACGCGGGTGGGGCGGCCGATGTGACGGCGACACGCGGCAAGGACCTGGTGCAGGTGCGGGCCGAGGATCGCTCCCAGGTCGGGCTCGATGCGGTCGGTGGCGAGTGGGGTGGTCATCGCGCGGCTCCCAGGGCGGCGAGGGCGTGTCCGGCCCGCGCGGACGGGGCGGCGGCGGGGCGGAAGTCGAGAACGACGGGGGCGGTGGGCTGGCCGTCATCGGTCCAGCGGCGAGACATTGACAGGTAGGCGCCGGCCATCAGGCGGGCCGGACGCCGGTGGTCGGCCAGGTCGGACGTCAGCTCCGCGCGGGGGATGCGGCCGGCCAGGTGGGAGAAGAACTCGGTGACGGCGCAGGTGCGTGCCGAGCGCTGGGTCGGCAGCACCGCGCTGTCGCCGCCGCCCTGAACGAGGTCGGTGAAGCCGAGCGCGCGGTGCCGTTCCCAGCCCAGTCCCAGGCGGTCGTTACGGAAGATGTGGAGCTCGATGTGGTCGGCGCCGCCCGCCGTCCGCCGGTCGATCCCGTCCTCGTCGCCGTGAAGGGTCTGCAGGACGTGAAGGTGCAGGGCCTGGAAGGGCCCTTGCTGGATGATGTGGGTCTCCTGCCCGATCCGGCCGTTGCCCTTGTAGAGGCCACCGGGTACCGGGTGGAGGTTCCCGCGCTGGGAGAAGGTGGTGTGGGCGAGGCTGTGGCTGCCGAGCGCCAACACCCGGCCACGACTGCGGTAGGCGACGTTGAGGAACACGTCGACCTCGCCGAAGCCGGTGGTGAGCCGGTGCAGGTCCTGCTCGGTGTACGGGTTCCGGTCGGCGAAGCCGGGGAGCAGCCGGGCGTGGTCGGCGACGGTGAGCTGGGCGAGGAAGTCGGCGGGGCGGGTGCACGCGGCGTGGACCTCGATCTCGTCGATCTCTTTTCCCGGGCGCTCGCCTGCGGCCAGCCACCACGGAACGGTGTCGAAGTGGTGGTAGCCGGAGTGCGAGGCCTTGCCGTAGCCGCGGTCGAAGCTGTGGTAGCCGAGGTCGACGAGTTCGTCCGGCAGCCGCCACTGGCCGTCGCCGTGGCTGGACTGGACGGAGGTGACCGGGCAGTTCGTGGCCTGGGCGACCTCGGCGATCAGTTCCCGGACCCGGCGGAACGCGGGGTGCCAGCGGCGCTGGCTGAGCACGCTGACCACCATCCGCGGATCGCGCCGCCGCGCCGCTCGGTAAGCGTCCAGCAGGGTGTCGAAGTCGTCGGCGATCGACTGCGCGGCCGCGGGGTCGGTGGACGCGTCTGGGTGCACGGTCAGCGGCTTGTCGAGCAGCACGGGCAGGCCCCGCTCCATTGCCCACAGGGCGTACGGCAGATGGACGGACGGCTCGGTCGCCACGACGACCGCGCCGATCCGCTCCCGCTCCACAACGCCCTCCAGCACGTGGCGCACCGCGCCTGGCAGAGCCTGCCGGGAGGCAGGGAACGGCTGGACGGGGACGACGGGCATTCGCCGCGGCCGGCCGGGCGTGCCGTACTCGATCCTGGCGGCTGCCATGTCGGGCAGGTCGATGCCGGTGACGGTGCCCGCGAGGCGCGCGTCCTGCGCGGCGGCCAGCGCGGGCAGGTGGTTGAGGCGGGTGTGTGGGCCGACACCGACGACCAGCACGTTGATGGCAGCGCTCACCGGCTGGCCGCCCCGCTTCCGGCACCGGCGCCGAGCAGCGGCAGGACTCCCTCGCCGACTTCGTACGCCTCTTCCAGGTGGGGGAACCCGGACAGGATGAACTCCTCGATGCCGAGCTTCGCGTACTCGGTGATCCGGTCGGCGACCTCGCGGTGCGAGCCGACAAGCGCGGTGCCCGCGCCTCCGCGCAGCAGCCCCACCCCCGCCCACACATTCGGCCACACCTCGAGATCGGAGGTCCGGCCGCTGTCGCGGAAGGCGGCGTGCAGGCTGCTCTGCCGGGCCTGCCCGGTGGACTGGCTGCTGGCCAGAGTGGCCTGTACCCGGCTGACGTGCTCCGGGTCGATCCCGGTCAGCAGACGCTCGGCGGCGGCCCACGCCTGCTCGCTCGTGTCGCGGGCGACGACGTGGAACCGGATTCCGAACTGCGGTGCGCTGCGCCCGGCGTCGGCGGCCAGCGTACGGATGCGGTCCAGCTTGGCGGCGACGTCGGCGGGCGGTTCGCCCCAGGTGAGGTAGACGTCCGCGTGCCGGCCGGCGACCGGGGCGGCCTCGGCGGAGGAGCCGCCGAAGTACACGCCCGGCAGCGGGTCAGGGGGCGAGAAGACGGTGGCTCCGCGTACGTCGTAGTGCGCACCGGTGAAGTCGAACGGCTTGCCGGACAGAGCGCCGCGCAGGACGGTGAGCCACTCATCGGTGCGCGTGTAGCGGGCGGCCTTGCCGAAGTGGTCGCCGAAGCGGGCCTGCTCGGCCACATCGCCGCCGGTGACGACGTTCAGCAGTAGCCGGCCCCCGGTCTGCTGCTGGAACGTCGCGGCCATCTGCGCGGCGAGCGTCGGGGATATCGAGTCAGGGCGCTGCGCGACCAGGAACTTCAGGCGCTCGGTGGACTGCGCGAGGGCGGCGCAGGTGATCCACGGGTCCTCGTTGAACGTGCCGGCGGGGGTGAGGATCGCGTCGAAGCCCATGTGCTCAGCGGCCTGCGCGATCTGGGTGAGGTAGCGCAGGGCGGGGGCGCGGTGCCGGTCGGCGCCGGGGCCGGCTGCATTGGTCGTGTCGTGGCTGGGCCCGTGGGTGCCTCGCATCCCAGTAGTCAGGGTGCGGCCGTCGCTGGCGGTGGGCAGGAACCAGTGGAATTTCATGGGTGGACTCCAGAGGGTCAGTCGGAGGTGAAGTCGCCGGCGGCGCGGGCGCGCAGTCGGGTCAGGACCTGTTCGGGGATCTTGACGACGCCGGCCGCCCGGGCGGCGGCGGCGAGGACGCGAGCCTGTTCGCCTGGCAGACGCCAGGTGTCACCGTCGGCGATGCTGGCAGCGCGCAGCTGCTCCACCAGGCGTGTGTTCGCGGCGGCGGCCTTGTGGCCGGGGCCGGTGAAGTCGGGGTCGAGCGCGATGAAGGCATAGCCGGTGGTGTAGGCGTCCTTCACGTCGCTGCCCATGGGGAAGCCAAAGAGGGAGCCGGTCAGAGCTTGTAGGAGCAGGGAGAGGGCGAAGCCGCGGTAGTCGCCGAACACGACGGCGGAGACGGCTTCGTCTGGGTCGGTGGTGGGCTCTCCCTGGGCGTCGACGAAGCAGCGGGGAGGCAGCGGGAGGCCGGAGCGCCGGTGTTCCCACAGCACACCCATGGGTGCCAGGGTGGTGCCCATGTCCGCGGCGAGGGGATGGTCGAGGGTCGGCAGAGCGAAGGAGAGGGGGTTGACGCCGACTACCGGGGTTCGGCCGCCTGCGGCGACGGCATCGGCACGGGAGGTGTTCGTGGCGATCCCGATCAGTCCGTGCTGGGCGAACGCCTCAGTCCACTCGGCGAGGATGCCGTACCGCTGTGTGTTGATCATCCCGACAAGGCCAGCCCCGAAGCGACTGGCCCGCTCTACCGCCACGCGGACGGCGAAGTCAGCGCTGAGCGGGCCGATCTCGCGATGCGCGTCGATGATCGCGAACACACCGCGTTCTCGGACCACCTCGGGCTGGGCCTGGCGCTCGGGGAAGAACCGCGACTCGAAGGCGAACTTCGCAACCCCGTGTGACGGGCTGCCCCGCAGTTCCCCGGTCAGGTAGTGGCGCACCACCCGACCGGACTCCTCTTCGGGAAGGCCAGCGGCGGTGCACACGTCGGCCATGAGCGTCTCGAGGTCTTCGATGGGCACCTCTACGCCCGGCGGGCCTGCATCGGGTAGTGCCGTGTCGCGGACGTGTTCCTGATGGGCGGGTTCGGACATGGTTCTCCCTAGGGTCAGAGGTGAGAACAGCACCTGTGGCTCGTCGTTGAAGGTCAGCGGGTGGTACGGAAGGTGTGCCAGCGCTGCGCCGCCGCAGGTGCCGGGATGGTGGCGATCACGTGGCCGGGGCATGGCTCGACGGCGGTGCGCAGCGGTGCGGGGGCGGCACTGCATGCAGCATGTAAGGGCCGCCCCCGCAGGCCGCATTGGAGGGCTATGCCCCACTCCTCGCGCTTCGGGGGTGAGAGCTTCGGCGCACCGTGGAGGCGGCGCACCGAGACGGACCCTCCGGCGGCTGCCCTCACGGATCTGGCGCCGCCGGAGGAGGAGCGGTGGGTCAGTTGACGGCCCGCACCATGCGGTCTACGACCGAGTGCCCGCGGTCGATCAGCACCTGGTCCTGCTTCGCCAGGCCGGTGGCGAGGTAGGAGACGCCCAGCCGGGTGGTGAGGAGAATCAGGGCACGGTCCTCGTGGGGCGACAGGTCGCGCCCGTATCCGGCGAGGAAGGCACGGCGAAGGTCGGGTCGGTCGGGCCACATGGCGCCGCACAGCCACACGAGGTCCTCGACGGGGATCCCGGGGGCGGCCTCTTCGAAGTCGATGATGCTGTGGAGGCCGGCTGCCTGGTCCCAGAGCCAGTTGCGGGGGGAGTAGTCGCCGTGCCGAAACGCGTGCGGCAGGTGCTGGACGTGGCCGACCAGGTCGGTGGACACCTGGGTGACGAGGTCGCGCGCTGCAGGGGAGAGCTGGTCGCCGATCCGATCCAGGCATGTGGCGGCCTCGCCGGCCTGGGCGGTGATCGCGGCCATGATGTTCTCGCGATCGATGACGGAGATGGCGGTCGGGCTGTCGTGCCAGCGGCGCAGGAGCTTCCCAGCCAGCTGGTGCACTCGCTGCTCTTCGGCCTTCGCCAGCTCCAGCCCGCGTACGACATCGCCGGTCAGAGCGGTCAGGATGACGGCTGGCAGCCTGTCGTTGGCGGCGATGACCTGGGGGGCTTCGTCTGCGGTCAGCGCGCGGGTGGCGTGCTCGCAGCCCCTGATCTCGCGGCCGAACTTGTCGGGGGAGGGGTACAGCTTGACGAAGGCCGCCGTGGAGCCGGTGGCTACCTTCCAGATCCGGGAGTCCCCGCGCGGCCAGGAGGCGTCGGAAACCGTGGCTGTGGCCAGGCCCGGCAGATGATTCGCGGCCCACTGCTGGAGGTCCGATGGGAGGGGGGTGTTGGCCTTCATGGAGTGTTCCTTCTCGGGGACGTGATGGAGGAGGGGCGGCGAAGGCGCCGAGGCCCGGGGCGGGGTGCTGGACGTCGAGGGCGGGCTTCGTGCCCTGCGTCCGGCGTCGGAAGCGCGCTCGAGGGCCGTACGGCCTGGCGTGCTCACGGGGCCGCTGCCGGTTGTGTGAGGGGACTGGACTCCTGGTGCAGGCGTTCGATGAGTTCCTTCGCCTGCTGTTCTTCGGTCCAAGGGGTGAGCGCGGCTGCGACATCCTGGAGGTAGATGCGGGCCCTGGCGGAGTCCACGCGGGACAGCAGGCCCAGGGATCGTTCGGCGTAGTCGACTGCGCGGTCGAGGTCGCGGGCCTGGCACGCTGCCGTTGCCGCGATAGCCAGGCGCAGGCCTACGGCGCGCGCCGCGCTGGTGTCGCAGAGGCTGTCCGCCTGGTCGTTCCAGGTCAAGGAGACGCTGGGCTTGCGCAGGTCACGAAAGATCTCGCTGGCATCCGCGGCGAGGCGCCCGGGGGTGACGTAGGCAAGCCATTCCGGGTCTCGGGTAGTGGTGTTGATCTTGTCCAGCCAGGATTCGGCTCGGCTGAGTGCCGTCGCCGCTCCTGTCCCGTCCTCGAGTCGGCCCAGCGCCCGTGCCTCGGCGAGCTTGGCGAACGCCAAGACACGCCGGGAAGCGTGATGCCTACCCTGGTGAAAGGCGCCCTGTGCCATGTCGAGGGCTTCGTCGGGCGCTCCTTCCAAGAGGGTGTGCAGGGCCATGGTGGTGAGGACGTAGGTGCCCATCTCCACGTCTCCGCCGGCCCGGGCGAGCCGAAGGGCCTGGACGAGGTGCTGCTGTGCGGCCGCGCTGTCACCGCTGTCGAACGCGGCCCAGCCGAGGACCCGTCCCAGCTCCGCGGTGACGGAGAACAACTCGCGACCGACCCGCTCGCTGTGACTGCCCGCCAGGAGTGGCAAGGCGAGATCGCGCAGGCACTGGGCTGCCGAGCTCATTCGCCAGTTGGCCCCGCCGAACTGAGCATCCCACTGACGGGCCTGCTCGGCGGCGCTGCGGAGCTCGGCGAGATCCGCCAGTCCAATGTGACGGCCCTCGGCACTGGCGCACCACACGACACGGTCCGAGGGAACGGCGAGCCACCGGGTGACCGGAACGCCATACCCACTGACGGCGAACCGCCCTGCAGGATGCCCCGACGAAGACCAGTGCGCCTGGGCGCTGGCGATGGCCTCCACCCGGTCGCGGGGAAAGTCCCATCCCACGGCCCCGTTGTCAGGCACAGCACCCATACCGATCTCCTCCACCGTGACGGTCCGGCCGATCCGCTCGGTGAACGCGCGGGCGATGAGCTGAGGCACGGGCTCCTGCGGGATCGAGCCTGCCGTCCACCGGGCCACACTGCTGTGGTTGTAGGACGTCTTCAAGCCCTGCTGCTCCGCGAGCTGGTTGACGCGGAACGCGAGGCCCTTGTGGCTGATCCCGTGCGTGGTCAGAAGCACAGCGAGAGCTCTGTTCGGCATTTTCGGCCGACGGCCGGTCATCAAGCCTCCTTCGGGGATCCGCGCCCGCACGGAGAAGTCCGGGCGGCGCTGCGGGGCCGTCCAGCGCGCACGGTTCTCACGTGCGGCCGCTGGAAGGCCGTGGTGGACAAGGTCAGAAGTACTCGGGCAGCCAGGGCTCGGTCTCGGAAGTGGCACCCACCAGCCGCGCGACATCGGCGGGAGCACCGCCGACGCCGTCGAGCAGCGCCGATGTGGCGGAGCGGTATCCGCCCGCGTACCAGACGGCGAACTGCTGCTCCGTGAGTGCGAGCTGGGTCCTGGGACTGGAGGTGGGGGTGAGCTCGCCGTGTCCTCCGCTGATGTGGAGCGTGAACGCTTGGTCGCCGGTAGAGCTGGCGACGGTGAGCGAGAGGGCGATGTCCAGGTCGCCCGGCCAACCGCGCAGCTGTACCGCCTTGGTCAGGTCGAGGACGCGCAACATCCAGGGATGCCAGGAGGTGGCGGCAGCGGCTCCGGCCCGGTGCAGGCGGTGGAGGAGAGGCGTCGGCGGAAGGGCGGTGCGCTGGAACATGACTGTGGGGATGCGGCTGCTGTGCCGGCCGAGGAAGCACAGCATCGCGGAGGCGGCGTCCGAGCTGTCGGCCCAGAAGTCGTGGACCACCAGTTGCCGGCCGTCGACGGGGTGCCGGTCGAAGCCGAGGGTCAGCAGGCCATCGGGTGCATGCCCCGGCAGGGCGAACTCATAGTGTGTGAGATCGGGGTGGACGTCCTGCTGCCAGACCGGCCACCACTGCGGCCGGAGCCACGGCCCGTTCCACCGCGCCGCGAACTCTGCCTGCCGCACGCCCGTGTGGCCCTCCGGGATGTGCGTGATCTTGAACCCGATGTCGGCGAAGCTGCGCCCCAGCTGGTCGGAGGGGACCTCCCAGGAGAAGACCGGAGCTGGCGCGGCCCAGCCCATGCGCCGCCCGTACCCGGTGGACGCGGTCCAGGCCGTGGCCAGGACCGCGCCCTGGTCCTGCAGGGACCGCGTTCGCTCGTCGAGCAGGAGCGACCACAGGTGCGAACCGCGTTCTTCCGGAGCGATGCATCCGCCTGCCAGACATGCGCTCGGGACGTGCTTGCCGCCGAAGTACTGGGGAACGGGCAGGCCCAGGCCTCCGCCGATGACCCGGCCGTCGCGTAGGGCGACTCGGATGTCCGCGTGCTCCCGCAGGCGGGAGATGTCGCCTACCGGCTGCCCGTAGCTCCGCCGGGCGAGGAGGTCGTACTCGTGCCAGAGACCGTCGTCGGCCTCCACTACCTCCAGGGAGGTCTCCTCCGGCATGCGCTGCTCTCTTTCAGTAGGAGGTGGTGTCGCGGACGGCGGTGGCGTCCACGGGGACCAGGAACGTGCGGGTGAAGGTGAGAACCTGCTCGTCTCGCTGGTTGAAGGCGGTGGTCTGGCAGGTCACGACGCCCTGGTCACGGCGGCGTTTGGACGGCCGTGCGGCAAGGACCTTGGTCTCGGCACGCAGGGTGTCACCGACGTGGACGGGGCTGGTGAAGCGCACGTCGTCGAGGGCGAGGTTGGCAGAGGTCAGGCCGCTCGTGGAGCGCACCGTGGCGCCGACCACGATCCCGAGCGTCGTGATGCCGCATACCAGCAGTTGCTCGCGGCCGGTCCGCTCGCAGTACTCGGCGTCGGAGTGGACGGGGGCGGGGTTGCCGGTCAGCGCCAGGACCATGGAGCGGTCCATGTCCGACACAGTCCGGGCCGGCCGGTGCTCGATGACCTCGCCGACCGTGAACTCCTCCAGCCCGCGGCCGACGAGCTCGCGCACTCGACTATCTCCGACGGGCCTGTACCCCTGGGGGATGCTATTCATCGGCTGCCTCCTGGGGAGTGGACGGCTGGGGGGTCCTGGCGGTGCGGGCGAGTAGGGCGCGGGCGGCCGCGACCAGGGGCGGGCCTACCATGTGGCCGCCGGCGCGCGTCATGTCGCCTCCGGCCTCGTCGGCGGCAGCCACGATCGCGCGAGCCTCGGCGACCTCGGTGGCGGTGGGGCGGAATGCCTCGCGGATGACGGGCAGCTGGTCGGGGTGGACAGCGCCCTTGCCCGCGTATCCCAGGACCCGGGCATTCTCGGCATCCGCGCGCAGGCCATCGGTGTCGTTCAGCTCGAAGTACGGCGAGTCGATCGCAGGGATTCCGGCCGCTGCGGCGCCGGCCGCCAGGGCGGAGCGCGCCCACCACAGCGCCTTGGTGTTGGTGCCGCACCCGGTGGCGGCTGCGTAGTCGGCCGCGCCGAAGACCACGCCCTGCAGCCTCGGCGTCGCGAGAACGGCGTCGAGCTGGAGGATCGCACGCGGTGTCTCGATCAGGGCCCACAGGCTCAGCCTCCGCCGTTCGGCGTCCAGGGCCTGGGACACGAGGTCGATGTCGCGGGCGGATTCCACCTTCGGCACGAGCACCACGGCGTCACACATGCTGGAGTCGGCGATGGCGGCCAGGTCCTTCAGCCCGTACATCGTGCCCGGCGAGTTGATCCGCAGGCCGGTCACAACTCCTCCGTCCTGGTCGCGGGCCGTGAGGTAGGCCAGGGCCGCCTCGCGGGCAGCGTCCTTGGACTCGGCACGGACGGAGTCCTCCAGGTCGAGCAGGGCGACGTCCGGGCAGGCGCGCAGGGCACTGTCGAACCGGCCGGCCCTCGGCGGCGTGATCAGCCATGTACCGGCCGCGGCGAAGGAAGTGCTCACTGCGGTCCCCCGGCGTTGTAGTGGTCCTCGACCAGCTGCGCGAGCGCGCCGATGGTCGTGACGGACGCCAGCCGGTCCTCTCCGATCTCCGTCCCGTGACGCTCCCCGAGGAGCATGTTCAGCTCGACGATGGCCAGTGAGTCCACCCCGGCGTCCTCCAGGCGGGCTTCGGTCCCCAGGTTGTCCGGGTCGAGCTGCAGGTGGTTGACGAGGATGTCCCTCAGGTCCTGGTTCACCGTGCGGCCTCCAAACGGTCAGGGGTATTCGGGTGGCCAGCCACGCACTCCAGGCGGGGCCAGACGAGAGTGGTGGCCCCCCAGGTCAGTCCCGCGCCGAAGGCGGCGAGCAGAACCCGGTGGCCTTCGCGGAGTCCGCCCCCCGCAGCCGCCCTGGCGAGGGTGAGCGGGATGGACGCCACGCTGGTGTTGCCGAGCTCCTCGATGCTCTCCAGCACGTGACGGCGGTCGACTCCCAGGCGTTGGGCGACGGCGGTAGTGATCCGGGCGTTCGCCTGGTGGGGGACGAGACGGTCGATGTCCCCTGGACTCCAGCCCGCGGCCGATGTCGCCTGCTCGGAGACCTGCACGAGGTGGGTGATGGCGTGCTGGAAGACCTCTCTGCCCCGCATCCGCATGAACCGCCCGTGCGGGATGACGAGAGCGTCCGCGTGCTGCCCATCCGCGCCCAGCACAATTGGCCCGAGCGCACCCGGCTCGTCCGCTCGGCCACGCCGCAGGACGACCGCCGCAGCGCCGTCTCCGAACAGCGGCGCCGTCGCGGGGTCGCTCGGGTCGGTCGTGTGTGACAGGCGGTCCGCCGCGATGACCAGCACCCGCTGAGCCGAGCCTGTGCAGATGAACCCGTGTGCGACCTGGAGGGCGTACAGCAGGCCGGTGCACGCGGCGGCGACGTCGAAGGCCGCGACGCCTGTCAGGCCGAGCCGGGCAGCGACTGTGGGGGCGGTAGCGGGCATCAGGTGGTCGGGGGTCGCGGTTGCCACGATCACGGCCTCAACAGGCTGGCCCCCCGACGATTCCAGTGCTGCTGCCCCGGCCCCGACGGCGAGGTCCGCTGTCGACGTGCCCGTACCGCAACGGAGCCGGCTGCTGATACCGGTGCGCTGCATGATCCAGTCCTCGGACACCCCGATCTGCCCGCCGATCTCGTCGTTGGACACCGCGCGGTCAGGCAGGGCCGTGCCCACTCCGCAGAGGACCGCGGGGACAGCGAAGTGAGGAAGACGGGTCATGACGCACCCGCCAGGGCGCGTACGACGTCGTCGATCAGGTCTTCCTGGCCCGCCACGACCTGGCGGCGGCCCAGCTCGGCAAAGACCTCGATGGGGTCGACGCCTGCCGCCGCGGCCGCGGACAGGACCCGGGGCTTGAATCCCGAGAAGACGCCGGCGAGCCCGGACATCAGCGCGAGGGAGTCGATCGACGGGGGTATCGCCATGAGTCGGTCGTGTGCCGTGTCAGCAGCGTGCAGCAGGGAGGTCAGGTCGATACCGGTCGGGTGTCCCATCCGGTGCAGGACCGCGACGAGGACCTCGAGTTGCGTGTTCCCGGCCCCCGCTCCGAAACCGCGCGCGCACGCGTCGATCACGCGGGCGCCGGCCTCGACCGCGGCGACGGAGTTGGCCACGGCCATGGCCAGGTTGTTGTGCCCGTGGAAGATCACCGGCACGTCGCCCACCTCATCGACGATGCGCCTGATGCGCTCGGCGACATCGGCGGGGAGGTAGTGGCCGGCGGAGTCCATGATGCCGACGGCCTGGGCGCCGTAGGACACAGCCCGCCCGCACTCCTTCGCGAGCCTCTCGGGGTTGGCCATGTGGCTCATCAGCAGCACGGCCTGCGCCTCGAGGCCAAGCTCGCGGACGAGACCGAGGTGCCGGGCGGTGACGTTGGCTTCCGTGCAGTGGGCGGCGACGCGCACGATGTCGGCTCCATGCCCAGCGGCGCGGCGGATGTCCCGGCCAGTTCCCCACCCGGGCACCATGAAGACGCCCATCCGGGTGGCGCCCGACAGCGCCTCGCGGACGGTCACGAGCATCTCGTCGTCGCCCAGTCGCGCCTGTCCGATCTGCAGGGAGGAGGCGCCCAGACCGTTTCCGTGACCGACCTCGACGACCGGAACACCGGCACTGCTCGCGGCCGCGGCGTACGAACGCAGCTGGTCGGCGTCGAGCTGATGGCGCACCGCGTGCTGCCCGTCCCTCAGCGTCGGGTCGTGGATGGTCACCTGGGGCTCTTCAGATTCCATGGTCCCTCACGCCCTTCGGCTGCTGGCGTAGCGCTCCGCCAAGGTGACGGCGGCGGCGTTGATGATCTCGACGTTTCCGGCGTACGCAGGAAGGCGCCCCCCGCGGGCGGCAACCGTCACCGTGGCCGTGATCCGGTCGTCCGCCACACCCACCGCGCTGACCTCGTAGCCAGGAGCGAACTCCCGAACGGCGCAGGCAGCGGACTCCACGCCGGCGATCAGGGCGCTGCTGTCGATCTCGTCGGCGAGGACAGTGATCTGCGCACGGAACGCGGGCGCCGGCAAGGCAGGGCTGATGGTGGCCAGCACCTTCGTGGTGCTGGCATCTGTCAGTCGGCGTACGGCGTACCCGGTTGTGGAGATGTACTCGTCCAGGTTGTTGCGGGTGGCAGGGCCGACGCTGGCAGAAGCCACGGTCGTGACCACTTCCACGTAGTTGACGGTGCTGTGCTTAGCCACCACGTTCAGCACGGGCAGGACGGCCTGTCCTCCACAGCTCACCAGACTCAGGTGCCGCTGGGTCTCGGCGCGGAAGCCGTTCACGGTGGGTGCGACCATCGTGCCGCCGCTGCTGGGTGTGAGATCGATGAGCATGACGTTCGCCGAGGCGAGCTCCGCCCAGTGCGCAGGATGAGCCTCCGCGGAACTCGCATCGAAGACGATGTCGACGTGCGCGTCCAGCACGGCCTGGATGCCGCTGGTGGAGATCGCGCAACCCATCCGGGCCGCCTGCCTCAGCCCGCTGCTGCCCTCCCGCCCAGCGACCAGCGGTGCGTCCAGCGAGGCGGATCCGAGCAGGCGTTGGGCCAGGTCGATGCCCAGCATCCCGGCACCGAGGACGGCCGTACGCAGCTTGGGAGCCGCGCCCGAGGCTTCCCGGATGATGGTTGGGCTGGGCGCGGGGCGTGCGAGATCAAGAGGCATGGAGCACCGCCTCCGGGAAGCGCGGTGACGAGAGCACCACCGTCTGACCGGGCCGGAGAGAGAGGCTGGCGTGTACGGCGCCGGCCAGGACGACATCCCCGGCTCGCAGCCCCACCCCGAACGAATGCAGCCGACGGACCAGCCAGAGCAGCGAGCGGACCGGGTCACCCAGGACCGCCCTGCCGTACCCGGACGCAGCGACGGCGCCGTCCACGCTGAGCGTCAAGAGCTCGTCCGCCAGGTTCGCGGGCACACCGGGGACAGCCCGCCCCAGGACGATCCGCGCGCAGCCCGCGTTGTCCGCAACGCTGTCCGCGAGAGTCAGTCCCGCGACGCCGTAACGGCTGTCGATCACCTCCAGAGCGAGTAGCGACTCACCCACGGCGTCGCGGACTTCCTGCTCGTTCACGTCTTCGCCGCGCACGTCGGTCGCGAGGCGGAAGGCGATCTCCCCCTCAACTCGCGGCGCCAGGAGGTCGTCGACGGGCAGGTCCTGGCCCTCGGCGATGACCATCCGGTCCAGGAGCAGTCCCGAGTCCGGCTGGTCGATCCCGAACTGAGCCTGCATGGCCTCAGAGGTGAGACCGACCTTGTGCCCGATGACCCGCGCGCCGTGCCGGACACACTCAGCGGCTCCGAGCCACTGCACGAGGTAGGCATCGTCCAGCGCGACACCGGGGCGGCGGCCACTCAGGAGTGCGGAGGGCTGCCGATCGAGTTCCGCCTTGTTCAGGCGCCGGGCTTCCTGCTGTACCCATTGCGGGCCATACGAGTCCGCGGGCTGCAGGTTCGGGCCGCAGGGTTCCAGCAGGGCCCTCAGGATCCTTGAGTCCCTTTTCACTTTCATGAAGGGTGCGCCACCTTCCAGTTGATCGCGTGTAGCGTTGACTGCCGCAATCCCACCGCCTGTCACCGCTGGGAGGCAGGGCTTGCAAGGGGGTCCACAGATTGCGTGGGGGCGTGCGTGTGAACACTCCCGTGTGCACGCGTTCGGGCCAGCCAGTTCCCGGTTCGTCGTGGCTTCGCGTCACGTGGGTGTGGCGCCCGGTTTCAGCCCACCCCCTGGTGCGGCAGCCGCTGAACCCACGGGCGAACAGAGCGCCCACCCGCGTCGTGGGGATGCTCAACACAGGAAGCCTTCATCCCAGGCGCGGGCTACCAGGTGGGGAGTCGTCTTGGCACCGAAGGCCGACTTCAGGGCTCGCACGTCCGCCTTTACGACTTCGACCGAGACTCCGATGGCCTTCCCGATTGCCGCCTGGGGATCACCGAACGCGGCGAAGCCCAGCACTGCACGCTGGCGTGGGCTTACACCTGCTGTCATCGCGCGGGCCGTCCCTCTGCTCAGCTCTCCCCGTAGGTAGAGGTCTTGGACCAGGGCGGTCGTGGACCGGGCGGCCGTGAGCTGGCGTGCGGTGGCTGTGTGTGATTTGACGGTGTCGACGCTCAGGTAGAGCCGTGCGGCAACCCCTGCTGTGGTGAGGCCTGCGGCGTAGAGCTTCCCGATGTTCACCTGACGCGGGTGCAGCGCCGGTTGCAACTCTGCTTCCGCTGGGGGAGACAGGCTGGGGAGTCGCTCGGTTCGGACCCACTGGTCCAGGAGAGCCATGATGGTGGCGCGCTGCTCAAGAAGGACTGCACCGCCACGGTGGTGGGCAGGTCGCGGAACTTCAGTCCACCCACCAACCTTCACCTGTCGCGCGGCAACGGCGGCTGACCAGCTCAGGCATCTGATTCGCGGGCGTCCGTCCTGCCGGGCTGCGAAGTCGCTGGTCCACATGGATGCGAGCCGAGTGACGTCTCTTTCCCCGGGGGCCGTGAAGGCGTTCTCCAGAATCAGGGCGGGGGCTGTGCTTGCGCAGCGCAGGGTGAACGCGCCCACGAGCCGAGGAACAGGTGCCGTGCGCCACATTCCGACGGCCAACCGGCCGCGCTGCGTGGAGCCCCGTTGCGAGGTCACGACGATGCGGCGGAGTCGTGGGCCGGCACAGACCTGGCGCCCGCGCTTCAGCTGGTACCGCACTCGGTCACCGATCAAGGCATCCACGGCAGAGATGTCGGGAGCCGTCAGCTGTCTCATTGCGAACATCGCCGTCCTTGGGCAGCAGCAGGGGGAGCGGAGGCAGCAAGCGCGGCCAGCAGCTCGGGGCCGAAATGGGGGTCCTCCCACTCCTCGAAATCGGAAGGAGCAGCTCCCGGATCACGCAGTAGGGGCCGCATTCGTGCTGCGTCCCCATGCCCGAGCTCGGCCGCGGAGGCGATGAGGAAGCCGCGCCATTCGCGCGCACCGTCCCCACCAAAGGCGCTGGGTCCCAAACGGTGCGCGAGAACGGCGTACCGAAACCAGGCGCCAGGATGGTCCTCCTTCACCGCCTGGCCCAGCCAGCTCTCCGCAGGACGGAGCTCGCCGCGCATCAGCGCTTTGGATCCGAGCAGGAACATGGAGTTTGCGAGCTCGCGGCGCTCCAGTGCCGCCCGGCTTGTCGGCGGGCCCTCACCCCAGTCACCGCGGGGCCGGTCCCAGTAGTCGCTGTCGCCCTTGAGCTGCTCCAGTAGTTCGATCAGGCTCCCCACACGGGGTAGGTCTGACCTGCTCATCGGCTTCCTGCCCTACGTGCGCTGCGCAGGGCAAGGGCTACCACCTCGCCGCGTGGTGTGACCGGCCACAACGGAGCGGTCGGCCACTGGTCTCGCAGCTCCGCGATTACGGCCCGAGGCAGGCCTTCGCCCCCGAGGGAGTGCTTCGCCATCTCCTCGCGGACCTGTGTGACTACGTAGACCGTGCCTGTACCCGGCCGCAGGAGGCAGCGCGCATGGGCGATGAAGGCCGGCAGGTCAAGGTACTGGAGCACGAATCGGCAGCAGATGACGTCCACGGCCCCTGACTGGAGCCCTATGGGCCGGACCGGCATACCGAAGTCGTGGTTCTCGAATGACAGCAGTGGATGCGAGAGCGATTCACGAGCTACCGCCACGGCTGCTTCGGACCAGTCGTAGCCGGTGCTCCGCAGTCTTCCTTGCAGCGCCATGGCACCGGACATGGAGCCCCTGCCGCATCCCACATCGATCGCCGTACTGGCAGTCTCGTGCTGGCCGTGCGCGGCGAACCCGCGCCACTCCGGCTCGCGGAGCACGAAGGTGTCCACGGCAAGGTCCGTGAGGTACAGAGCGTCCCAGAACCGGCGCTGAGAATCGATTGCCTGAGCGGATCGTTGCCTGGTCACTGTGCTGCGCTCTCGGCCTGCAGGCTCTGACCGGCCTCCGCGGGGTCGGCCAGGCCAAGAGCCACGGCAGCGCCCAGGAGACGCAGCTCGGCCTCCCAGCCCGAGGCTGGGCCGAACCCGAGGCGCTGCTGGGCGTGCCGCAACAGGCTCTGAAGCTCCGTAGCAGGCACGCAGGCCCGGCGGCCAATGTCTCCCAGATCGGAGCTCGGCGTCGTCGCCCACGTTCGTACCGCGGCCTCCTGTTCACTGGTCAGCGCCCGAACGGGCTCCAGGGCGCCAGGAGACCTGAGCTCGCCGACGCTCAGGGCGAGCAAGGCCACGCTGCGCAGCGGCATGTCGTGCCTTCTGCGGGTGAGGGCCAGAGCCTGGCCGAGGGAGGAAATGCTGGTGTGAAGCCGTGCGGCGACCTCGCCGGCCGAGCCACCTGCCAGCAGCCCCTGCATGCCAGCCCGCTCGGTGGGTCCCGTCAGGATGGGCGTGCCTGGCCGTGTCATCGTGCCGCCCCCCGCACGCTCTCCCACTGCGCAACGCCGACCAGGCCATGGGCTAGTGCCGCACCCACGAGGGTGATCTCCGACCCGGCGGGGTCGAGAGCGAATGCGCGGTGGACATCGTGGAGGATCCCGGCGAGCTTGACCGGCGTGATGTCGGGCTTGACCGCCGGGAGCGCGTAACCGGTGTGCTCAACCCAGACACGGAGGGCCTTGATCGTCCGTTCGTCGAGCTGCCGGTAGAGGTGGAAGGCCTCCAGCGCCGGCCGTTCGAGTTGGTGGGTGGCGACCGCCCCGAGGGCGATGCAGCGCAGCGGCATCAGGTGCCGTGCCCGTACCCGCTGGAGCAGTTCGCTCAGCGAGTCCGCTCTCGGCACGAAGGTCTCGACCTCGTCGCGTGGCGTGGCTCCGAGCAGGGCCTGGAATACCTCTTCCTCGACGTGTCCTACCAACAACATCTCGCTCACGCCGCTGCCCCCCATGAGGTGCCCGTCCAGGCGCCGGAGCGGTCCAGGGCAAGGGCGGCCCGGACCAGGCCGGCGTGGCTGAAGGCCTGCGGGAAGTTCCCCAACTGCCGTCCGCCGGTCGCGGAGGGCTGGAACTCCTCCGCCAACAGACCCAGCCCTCCTGCAACCCCCGCGAGCCCGTCGAAGATGACGGCGGCCTCCTTCCCTCGGCCGACCATGGCCAGCACCTCGACGAGCCAGAAGCTGCAGAGGAGGAATCGCCCCTCGTGGCCGGGCAGACCGTCCGCGCTCCGGTCGCCGGGGGTGCGATAGCGCAGCATGAACCCCCGGTCGTCGGCGAGCTCGTCCATCAAGGCCTCGAGCGTCCCCACCATGCGCGGGTCACTCGCCTCGATGAACCCGACCAGCGGGAGCCGCAGCAGGGCGGCGTCCAGGTCTGACGCGTCGTACGACTGCGTGAAGGAACCCTGCTCGCTGTCGAACCCGTGGGTGAGGACGTCCGTGCGGATCAGGTCGGCAACGGCGCGCAGCCTTCCCGCCTCGCGTGGATCGTGGAGCTCGGGGACGACTCCGGATCCGGCCAATTCGGAGGCGCGGTCAATGGCTACCCAGGCCATGACCTTCGAGTAGGTGTGATGCTTCAGCCCGCCCCGGCTCTCCCACAGTCCGGAGTCCGGCTCGGTCCACCGGGTCTCCGCCACTCGCGCCAGCTCCATCACCAACCGGGCGGACTCGGGTGTCCACCCGACCTTGGATGCGATCCGCACGAGGGCGTGCGCGATGGACCCGTACACGTCGAGCTGGAACTGGTCGATGGCCGCGTTGCCGCGCCGGACCGGCCGGGAGCCCTCGTATCCGGCCAGGTGTTCGATGACCCGCTCCGGAAGCTCCCGCTCTCCGCGGACGCCGCACATGATCTGCACGCTGGCCACGTTGTCGCCGATCGTCTCGAGAGCGAACCGCCGCCACGCCTCCAGGCCTTCCCTCGCACCGCCAGCGACGAGGGCATCGAGGGTGATCTCGGCATCGCGCCACCAGTGATGCTGGTAGTCCCAGTTCCTCACACCTCCGAGGTCCTCCGGCAGGGACGTGGTGGCAGCGGCGATGTAGGCCCCGGTCGGCGCGTACCGAAGTCCGTCCAGGGTCAGCATCGACCTCCTGACCAGCTCCGCGTACCTGCCGTCGTACAACACGTTGCCGGCGACCCACCTGCGTCCGCGGTCTCGGGTCGCCTTCCGGCGGCCGTCCGGCGCCATGGGACGAGGCAGGTCCGGGCCGAGCGTCATCACGAATGCGGTGATGCGGCCGTACACAGTTCCCCGCAGCGCTCCGTCGCCCGGGTCCTTCACCAGATGGGCCAGGCCTTGTGCCGCGAGGAAGAGCACCTGGTCTCCGTCGTGGAAGCGCCATCGCACCCACCGGTGAGCCGTACCGACCTGTGTCACCTCGGGGACCGTGCGGCCGTCGTGGAACCGGGGGCGGAACTCGAAGTCCATGGCAATCTGCCCCTGCAGCCGGACCTCACGGAACAGCCGCCCAGGCGCGTTGGACCCGGGGCGGGTGGGCGGCATGTAGTCGAGGACGGTGGCCTTGCCCTTCGCCGAGCGCCACACCGTCTCCAGGATCATGGTGTCCGGCAGGTAGCGGCGGCTCTCGACGGTGCACGCGCCGTGGGGACGGATACGCCAGAGCCCGTTGTCCTCGCTGCCCAGCGCCCTGGCGAACACCAGATCGGAGTCCGGCCGGTCACCGCCCGGCATGTAGCTCACGGCACCCGACGCATCGAGGAGCGCGGAGGTCTGGGCGTTGGACAGGAAGGCGAAGTCCTCGATCGCCGGCGAGTGCGTGCTGTTCACAGGAACGGTCCTCGAAATTGGGCACGGCTGGACCGCCGTGCGGAGGGAGAGCAGTAATCCGGGGCTGGCGGGCGCGGTCGGGGTCGCCCCCCGACGGTGTGAAAGCCGCCTCGGCGTCGCGCCCGTGGCACCGGGGCGGGGCGGCCGTGGGGGTGCAGCGTCGTGGGAGCCGGTTCCGTGCGGCGGCGTCAGGTCAACCACACGGGACCGCGGTCTAGGGGCTGCCCGGCGGCCGCGCGAGCTGATCGGCAACCAGAAGCCGGGCCCGGTGCCGGGCCAACCACACGGTGAGCGTTTCCGCCGCCTGGTTCCGGTAGACAAGCGAGGTGCCGGGTGTCGAGAGGTCGGCGGCCGAGCGGACCACGAGGAGCTGCACCCGTCCGTCCTCGATGTCGCCGCGCAGCCGCGCGAAGCCGGGCCGCTGTTCCAGAGCCCAGCCGCTGGTCGCCACGTCGTGTTGACGTACGGCTACATGTCGGCAGTAGGGTGCGCTCGCGATCTCCAGCCGCTGGTGGTCAGCCCACGGGGGGCGCTCGCTGTCCAGGTGGAGGTAGGTGGCCGCCACCGTGTGCCGGGCCAGGAGTTCCCGGGTGATCCGCACCGTGTGCTCCAGGGCCCGGATGTACGTGCTTGCGGGGTCAAGGGGGTTGGCCGGCGTGATCTCGTCCAGCCACTGCCGAGCTCCGTCGACCGCCTGGGTTACCTCCGGCGTGAGGAGCGGGAGGACCGCGTCGACGGAGTACAGCACGGTCGCCAGCTGACGGCGCAGCTCCACCGCACGCCGCGCCCGAAGGTGGGCCTCGCTGTCCTCCGGCCCGCCAGCACGAGGCCGGGGCGACGCCGGTCGCGCGGTCACGGGCAGTCCGCACTCTTGATAGGCGAACTGCCGCACGCCTCCTGCGGCCCGCATGGACTTGTGGTGCGGCCGGCGCCGGTGTCCTCTGGTCATCGCGCGCTCCGCACACCGTGCTCCGTCGACTCGGCATGAACGGTGGCGCCGACCGCGCCCCGGAAGTCGGAGGTGCCCGCCTGGCCGCCCGCGCGAGCCCCGTGGCTGAATGCCGCCATCCGCCCCGCACTACCGGCCCTGGCCACGACCGCGTCACTGGCCTGGTCATGGTCCTGCGGCTCATCGGCGACGGGCGCCGGAAGAAGGAGCCTCGCGGGAAGGTGGAGGACGGCACGGACGCCGCCTTGCTGATGGGGGTCGAGCCACGCCTGAAAGCCGCTGCGACGGGCGAGGACACCCACCGCGGCCAGGCCCAGCTGAGCACCGAGCGACGTGAGTAACACCCGCTGCTGCCCAGGCAGTACCGCGGCCGCGTGGGCGTACCCGCCCGGATCCCGCATCGGGCCGACGCTGTCGACGACGATGTTGATGGCGCCCTGCACAGGCATGCTCCACACCGCCACGGTGCTTGCCGGGCTCGAGTGCCGGCAGCCGTTGTCCACGAGCGCGCCCAAAGCGACGACGACCGGCTCAACCGCCGGACCCTTGACGAGGCCGTTGCTCTTGTTGGTGACCTTGACTCGCGTGTAGTCCTGAACACGGGACTGCGCACCGATCAGGACTTCCATGAGGGGGGCATCCGGGCGGCGGCTGCTCACTTCCCGCCCCGCCAGGACCCCGATGATCTGCATCCGCTGGACCAGCAGCATCACACCGTGATCGACGGCGAAGGCGTGCTGGAGGACTTCCTCGTCACCGGCCCTCCGCAGCAGCTGCACCATCGCGCTCTGCTGCACCGCGGCCTGGGCCGCCAGCGGGGCGAAGAGGGCCTGGATCTGCGCGTTGGCCGACGCCTCGGTCCGGCCCCTGAAGTCGGTGACGAAGTCTGCACTGTGCCGCAGTGCCGCCTGCAGGGAGCGGCCGAAGTCTGTGGTGGCCAGGTGCGGGTGGCGTAAGGCTCCAGCTTGTGCCGGGTTGCCGGAAGGGGCCGCGGTGAGGGAGGGCAGGCGGACGGTGGCGAAGTGGGCCACCTCCTGGTCTCGGGACTCGATCTGCCGACCGAGGGCCGCGTTCTGCTCCCGGCTCTGCTGGAGGTCGGTGTTGGCCCGGATCGCGGCCCGCCGAAAGTGCCAGGCGGTCATGGACGCGACAGCTGCACCGGCAGGCGCCACGGCCAGAATCACGTCGGTCAGGACTGCCATGTCAGCTCCTCACAGATGTTGAAGGGGAAATCGCGGGACCTGGACTCACGCTCAGCTGGACGTGGGGATCAGCGTGCCGTTGAGGCAGCGCCGCCGGTCCACCAGCGCGGGTGCAGCACCGTCCGTACCGGCGGGGGTCGATGCGCTACCGCCCGTGCTGCGGGTGGTGACCGAAGCTGTCACTTCCGGGAGCCCGGGGCGAGAGCTGTCGGCATCACCCACGGTGCCGTGGATCGCTGCGCACTGGTACGCCGAACCGTGGCCACTTCTTCGCCACTTCAGCGAGGCACGACGTTGAACAGTGCCCGAGTTAAGTGCTTTGCCCTTCCCGTTGAAGGGGCGATTGGACGAAGCCGAGGTGGAAGTGGCGAAGAAGTGGCCACGGTTCGGCGTATCGATGCCACCGCAGTTCCGTCACGGTGGAGAAAGGTCAAACCCGGTCACGCCGCAGGGCGTCTCGATGGCGAGGAGGCGAGAGTGCCCCCGACAGCTGAGCTGGTCCATGACCGCAGCCTCGGAGAGTTGTTGAACCACCGCGACGTCGTGCTTGAAGGCCGTCCGGCCCCGCAACGCATTGCTCGCGTCGTACTCGCTGACATGCTGGGTGAGGCCCGGGCCGACGACGCGAAGCTCGTTGCCAGTGAGCTCATCGCCAACGCGATCAAGCACGCCGGCGGCGCGGTCCTCATCCGGATCGAGGTCTACGAGCTCGGGTCGGCGCTGGGAGTCGTCGACCGAGACCCTGACACCGAGGCTCTCCCCGCGAGCCCCTCAAACTCGTCCACCAAGTCGACAGCCGTGGCCATGAGCGGAAGGGGCCTGTTCCTCGTCCACAACCTCAGCAGTACATGGTCGGTCGAACAGACCGAGAACGGAAAGATCGTCATCGCCGTGCTAACTCCGGCAGGGTCACGCTGATGACTGCTTTCGACACCACGAAACGCCACCTGGGGCAAGGCCTCTTCGCTCATCCGCTCGGTGTCAACTGCGGAGCCATCGGCGTGGCCGAAGAGCCTGGACAAGCAGAGGCACGCGACGGGCGATTCCTGAATGGCCTCCGCCGCGCCGTCGAGCTCGGAGCCAACTTGCTCGACACGGCCGACTGCTACGGCGCCGGCCATGCCGAGCGCATGCTGGGACGCCTCCTGCGCGAACACCCAGACCAGGGGCTTCTCACCAGCAGCAAGGTCGGGCACCTTCGCGGCTCCGCACCACACGCCTACGCCGACCGGCACATCCATCACCAGTTCCAGCAGACTCTGGAGAACCTCTACGCCGAGGAACTCGACCTCTACACGCTCGACTCCTGGGACTTCGGACCACAGGACCGCTATCTCGGAAGCGCGATCGACCAGATGCACACCTTGCGTGAGCTAGGGGCCGTGCGGGCCATCGGTCTGCGCGGCCCGCACGTCCCCTACGGCGCTACGCCCGAGGAGCGAGACGCCAGCGCCGCACGGTTCCTGTACCTCTTCCAGATTGTCAAGCCGAACATCGTCTGGACCCGCTTCAACGCTCTTACGCCGGTGATCACCCTGGAGGGCGAGGATCTGTTCGCCTTCACAGCCCGCCTCGGAGTCGGCCTCGTTCTCGCCGCGCCCCTGGCCCACGGCGTGCTCGCCGGGCGGGCCCCACGAATCACCACGCCGAACTTGGGCGCCTCCGGCCTGCCGCCAGGCAACAGGGGCCTTACTCCCGACAGAGTCGCGAGAGTCACCGCCGGGATGGAGGCCCTGCGCGTCCACTTCGGCGATGAGCAGGGGACCCTGACCCGGTTGGCCCTGCTCTCCTGCCTGCAGAGAGCCGACCACTGCGCAGCCGTCGTCGGCTTCACCAGTAAGGCTCAAGTCGAAGAGAGCTTCGGATGCCTATCCGGCCCCGCTCTCACGGCTACTGAGCTTCAGGTGATCGACGCGGCCTACGCCGATCTCCGCGCCGACATAGAAGAGCAGCCGCGGCGGAGAGTGCCTCACGCCGCCCGTACTTGACGGGCGCCGGCATCCCGCAGCGGATGGGGAGGGAGACCGACCGACGCCCCCGGCCTCCCTGCTGGCACCGCGTCCGAAGGCTCGTGATCATCGGCTCCCCGGGCTGGTCTGGGAGGGCACTTCAGGGTGCAGGGGGACCGAGCGGACTGTCCGCCACCGGTATGTCCTGTCCTGACGGCGCAGCTCGACGAGCTCCACCGATGTGACGTCCAGGGTGACGGGCGGCATCGAGCGCAGCTGTGCCACGGCCTCAACGACGGGCGCAGCCGGCCGTGCCTGGTTGTTGTAGGCGATTCCCAGATGCGGACGGAAGGCATGTGTCGGTCCGCCTCCGGGAATACCGATCCGCTCGCCGACAGCGGTGAGCACGGCGTGGAGGTGGACCAGGGGGCGCCAGGGCGTGAGGCTGAACCGGACGGCGCCGCGTGAGCCTGCCAGCGGGTGGGCCTGGAGACGAAACGCTCCGACGGGCAGGTTCTGGGTCAAGTCGAGGAGTCGCGCAACCTGGTCAGCAGATATCTGGTCGGTGCGGCCGACTCGAAGCATGGTCACATGCAGCCCGTCCTGCGGGACGGGGTCCATCCCGAGGTGAAGGAGAGCCTTCTGGCAGTGCTCCGCCAGGCCGAGGAGTTCGGTGGCCCCGGTGAAGGTCAGCATCCAGTAGTACGAGCGCTGCTGGTCCGACCATCCAGGCCGGTCCCAATGGTCGCCCATGCGTTCGACATCCTGGAAGGCGTGCCAGTCGTGTCCGACGATCGCGTCCGGGTCGTCGAGATCCGCAGGCGGCTCACAGGGAAAGGCGCTGGGATCGGTCTCCAGCTCGGGCGTCACAGGGCTCCTCGTTAGTCAGGGGGCGATCTGGGCGGGCTGACCCTCGGCAAACGGTCCTGCCTGGGGTTGTGCTCGCCAGCTCCGCAGCTCATCGGCATAGTCCCCCACAACGGGCTCGTCATGCCATTGCTCGGCGCCCACGTACAGCTCCATCGCCCTCTCCCAGACCGATTTGATCGGACGGCCGATGCCGGCTCTCAGCGCTCTGCTGCCCAGGACCATGGCGTGCTCGACCTCAGGAGAGCCCTGCTTCAGCAGGGCGGACGCCACGTCCAAGCCGACTAAGGCGCGACTCCAATCGGAGGGGGAGTGCTCGACCAGGTCCTCGATCTCCTCGGCGTGCGCCACGACCTCGGCCGTGTCGCCCAGCGAGAGACGCGTCGTGATGGCGTTGGCTAGCGTCCGGGGCATCGAGTAAGGCTCGAAGCTGATGCACGAGGTCAGGCCGTCGGGAAGCGAGAACTGCTGATCGGACAGGCTGAGTGCCTGTCCGATGGCTGCCTCGGCACTGCCGCGGTCCCCGAGGCGCGCGAGCGCCCGGGAACGGCCGTTGACGAGAAGCCGGATGGCCTGCGGGTTGTCCGGATCCAGCGCGATCCCCGCGGAGGCCGCATCGTCGGCCTCCGCGTACCGCTTCTGGTAGTACAGGCCGAGCGAACGGGTACCCGTCGCCCACATCTGCATCGAGACCTCGCCGATCTCACGGGCCAGCGACTCCGCCTCCGTGCAGTAGGCGTTGACCACCTCGAACCGCGCGCCGGCGTTGACGGCCATGTACCCCAGAAGCCCAGCGGCCTGGCAGGCGAGTCGGAAGAGTTCCGCGCGCACGCGCGGGGGCTGCTGGCCGCCGAGGACTCCGTGCAGCATCTCCCGGATGACTCGCGCCTCGCCGGCCAGCTGGTGCGGTCCGAGCGCCTCGTACCGGCTCACGATGCTGGCGATCGACTGGGTCACCATCATGAGGACGGGGTCATCGGCGTTGGAGCTGGTCAGCCTGTGCGTCTGCGCGACAACTGCCAGCGGGTCGTCGAACTCAGGGGCCTGGGCAGGAGGAGCCGCCGCGCCGGAGCTGAAGGCGATGGAGGGCCGGGAGACAGGTTCAACCTGCTCGAACAATCGCTCGGGCGACATGTTGAACATGTGCCGAAGGACGAGGTACGCGTCGCGGCGGGGGGTTCCCTTGAACGTCCCCTTGCGGCCCATCCACCGGTCGAAGGAACTGCGGGAGACATCCGCCCGCGCGAGACGGGGATCGTTCTCCCGTTCGGCCGCCCGTCTCGCTGCCTCGCTGAAGTGAATGCAGAACTTCTCGTACGAGTCCCAGTGCCTCTCCTGCACGAGGAGAGTGAAGCGTGTGGTGGCCATGCCTCCTCCTTCAAGGCTGGGTTCCGGATGAGCGGATCGCGCGCGGCGGCGAAGGACTGCCTGGACGCCAGACGCGCGGGATCAGCCCTTCTGCCCGAAGGCGAGCAGGGGTACGTCATAGAGGTCGGGATTGCGGGGGCGGGTCACCGCGGGGGAGGTCCATTCCTCAATCACGAGTTCGGCGACGAACTGGACGGTCGCCCCCAGCAGGTGGCTCGTCCGCCCGTCAGCGGAGTCCGCCTTGACGCCGGCGGAGACATGGATGTGCGGCGCCACGCGGTCGTTCTCGGTGTCCCAGGCGAGAGTTCCGCTACCGAGGACCTCCAAGGTCTCGACCTCGATCTCCTCCCAGAGCGGGCGCTCCGGGTGCTTGAGGGGCTCGCAGGCTCCTACCAGCCGGGCGTGGCTGAAGCCCCCGATGAACGTGACGTAGCCGGCGCGAATACCGGATTCGCGGCAGAAGGCGGCCAGCGCCTCGAAAAAGTCCTCGCCGTGGTCGAACGCCACGGCGAACTTTCGGCCGATGGTGATCTCGGTGGCGCGCATAGGAATCCGATCGTGAGTCGTCAAGGTCAGCGGTGGGCCGCGAAGGCGGCCTGGACCGAGGCATGGTCTGCACCGGAGCGCAGGAGAGCGAACAGCAGAAGCCGAGCCTTGCGCGGCTCCAGTCGGCCGCCGTTGATCAGACCCCGGCCGAGGAGGTCGATCTCCGAGCCGGGCCCGAAGTCGTAGGTGTGGGTGAGGACACTTCCGGCGCCGGTGCGGGAGGTCAGCACGACGGGGACGCGGGCGGCGAGGTCGCCCAGCCGTTGCGCCCATGTCCGCGGGACGTGGCCGGCGCCGAAGGCCGCGACGACGAGCCCGTCGAGCCGGGCCGCGGCCTCGTCGAGGAGGAGGCCCTCGCTGCCGAGAGTGGCCTCGATCACCTCGACGGAAGCAGGGCGCGCCACGGGCAGGTCGATGTGCGCCTGGCGCGGCAGCGTGAAGTGGATCCGGGGCCGGCCTTCCACCAGATGTCCGACCGGTCCTGCGCCGGGCGAGGTGAAAGCGGAGGTGCTGGTGCTGTGGGTCTTCTGGACGTGGCGGGCCGCGTGGAGCTCATCGGCGAACGCGACGAGAACACCCATGCCGCGGGCTTCGGGACAGGCCGCGGCGCGCACGGCGGCGAGGACGTTGGCCGGCCCATCGGCACCCGCCATCTGCGCATTGCGCATGGCGCCCGTGATGACGACCGGCGCGTCCCCGGTGTACAGCAGGTCCAGGAGGTAGGCCGTCTCCTCCAGGGTGTCGGTGCCCTGCGTGATCACGAACCCCGCGGTGTCCGAGGAGCGCTTGTTGAGCAGTTCGGCGACGGCGGCGATGTCCTCCACCTCAAGCCATGCCCCCGGGATCTTCCGGAAGTCCACCAGTTCCAGGGCGGCTTCCGCGGCGAGTTCAGGCACCGCGGCGACGAGATCCTCGGCGGTCAGCCTTGGCGCGACTCCACGTCCCGTCGTGTCGGCCGCCATGGCGATGGTGCCACCGAGCGAGAGCACCAGAACACGCGGGAGCGGGGCCTGGGATGTGGGGTCCACGGCGATCGCCTTTCACAGAAGAGGATCAAGAACAGGTCAGGGTCAGCGTCGTGCCTCTCACCGGTCGGGGGCAAGGGATCCGAAGAAGTGGAACACCTCGTCCAAGGCCTCGACACTGAGGTGCCGACTCCGGGGACGCACGATGCTCGCCGTCCCACACTTCCTCAGCTCGCGGCACCGTACGACCAGCCAGGTCCAGTCGATCTCCAGGTATCCGGCCAGAGCACGCAACCGGGTCTGCGGATCGGGCCCCCGCATCACACTGTGCGCCTGCGCTTCGCCCGCTGCTTCGCGGTATCCCCGGAGCGCGGGGCGCTGAGTGACCGTGTCCACGGCCCAGATGGCTTCGGTTCGCGTCCAGTTGGCGACCACTGCCCGCTGCTCGGGAATCAGTGCGAACCCGTCCATCTCCGAGTACTCCGGGTCGGGAAGAACGTCGACGCGGATTCCTTGCAGTTCCATCAGGGCGATCGCCAGGAGCAGCAGGATCCTCTCGTACCGGTCGCTCCGGCTGACCTCGCTCTCCGGGATGCAGAAGGCACGGGACATCGGTGCGGCGCCCTCGGCGTAGCGCGATGACAGAGCTCTGAGGTAGTCGATCTTGTGCTGGAACCACAGCCACGCGGCGGCCTGTTCACCCGTCTGTTCGCGTGTCCAGAAGACCGGGGGCTCCGTCAGCCCATCGAGCCGGCGGATGATGTGCTGCGCACAGAAGCTCGAGCCCAGCCACTGCGTTCCTGCCGTGCTGAGGTCGGGCATCGCCATGCGGCTGGGAGCTGACCGCGGAAGGGCGAGGTAGGTGTCCAGGGCGTGCTGCTCCTGAGCCAGCGCGGAGTCGTCTGCAAGCAGTCCGTCGTCGAACTGGACGAGCGACCAGAGCAGACCGTAGGTGAGATCGTCCAGGACGTGCGCGGCCGGCAGCTCGATCGTGCTGCGACCTGGAGCCGTGGCGCGGGCACGCCGGGCGTTCGCGGCGTCGATCACGAAGAGCTGCGGGGTGTTCTCCCGCTCGTCCACTCCGATGAGGAACCCGCGCCTGGCCGACCGCAGGAAGCGGTCGAGAGCGCCGGTACTGGTGACGTCGATCTGAGCGATGGAGCCAGAGCGCGTGGCGGGGCGGAAGGCTACGGCGGAAGCCGTCCCGTCCAGCGCCTGCCTACCCACCATCTCCCACGAACCGGGTAGCTCACCCGAGGGCATGAACAGACGGCTTGTGGACCAGTTGTCCGTGATCTTGAGCGAGGCGCTGAGTCCGTCTCGATCACGCGGCGAGGCCTGAAGGTGAATGGTCTCCGGGGCGGGGCTGAAGAGGTCCTCCGAAGGGACACCGAAGAGCCGCTCCAGGATCAGGGCCGTGTCCGGTCGCGGCACGCCCTGCCAGTCCCCCTTCGCCCACCGGTCGAAGCTACGTCGCGGCACCGTAATGGTGGCCAACCTGGGCGCGTTGACTTCCTTGGCGAGGTCGCGGGCCGCTTGTTCGAAGCGTAAACAGAACGTGCTCCACCGGTCCCACCTGCGCTCCATGAGCAGGACGCGGAACAGGGTGGGGCGGGGCATCGACACAGCCCTCCTCGGACAACGGCGAGACGAGCACCGGCCACCGCAGCCAGCTGGCATATTCCACCAGGCGCGACAGGGGCACCACGGATCGTGACCTCGGTCAGGATGCTCCTCCTGGTGTGTTCCGCGCAACACAACCCAGAAAATTTCTCCATAGAATTGGTTGTTGGAGCGGGGGCCACGCGCCACACTGGCCACCATGTCCGATGCAGAGGTCCCCTGGTCGCTTCCGCACAGAGAAGTGGGCAGCCGGCTCGAGGAGTTGCGGGAGCGCCGCGGCCTGACCCAGAGCGCCGTCGTAGACCTTCTGGGCAGGCGCGATATCCGGACCAACGTCTCCTCCCTCAGCAAGCTCGAGAACGGAAGACTGAAGAGGCTCCCGAGCGGCCTCGTCGAAGCCCTGCTCGACCTGTACGAGACCGAGTCCGAGACGCGGCGGTATGTGCTCGGCCTGCTCAGCGTGGACACCACCCCAGCCGGCCGCCGACGCCGACCACCTCTCTGGCGACGCCACGCCGCACTGCTGGGGCCGATGAAGTTCGAGCCCTACCTCCAGCTGGAGCGCAAGGCGGCCAAGCTCCGCAACCACCAGCAACGTCTCGTGCCAGGACTTCTCCAGACCAGGGGCATGGCCCAGCGCACCATCGAGACCATGCGCCCCGAGCTGAGCGCCCCAGACGTCCGCGGCCTGGTCGACGTCCGTATGGACCGCCAGCGGCAGGTCCTCGGCGGAGGCGTCCTGCACGAGTTCCAGGCCCTGCTCGACGAGGAAGTCCTCCGCCGCCAGGTGGGTGATGAAGCGGTACGCCGAGATCAGCTCCAGCACCTGCTTGACCTGACGGAGCAGGGAAAGGTGGCCATCCGCGTACTGCCCGACAGCATCGGCATCCACCCAGGCCTCGCTGGCCCGTTCGTACTGATGGGGTTCGACGACGCGGACCAGGACGTCGTCTGGTGCGAACTCGCAAGACGATCCGTCTATTTCGACCAATCCGAGGACGTGGCCTACTACGACGGAGTATTTGCGGACCTATGGGAGCGGGCCCTGAGCCCCGCCGACACGCGTGCACTGATCAAGAAGATGACCTAGGAGAGTCAGCTAGTGAGTAAGAGCAAGCCCACCCCGGCCGAGCTGGACCTTTCGGACGTCGAGTGGGTGGTGTCCTCGTACAGCGGTGGCGGGGGCGACTGCGTCAGGATCGGCGAGAAGGACGGCTTCGTGCTGGTCGGCGACACGAAGAACCCGGACCGCCCCCCGCACATCTACACCCCGAGCGAAGCCCGCGCGTGGCTGCAGGGGGCCAAGGCCGGCGAGTTCGACTTCCTGCTCGACCTGTGACACGAGCGGAGCTCGGGTAGTCCGCATGGGCCGACCTTGTCCAAGGTCGGCCCATGGCGTTTGCTGCGGCTGTCGGCCAGTTGGTTCCGACGCCTGGGCACTACCGGGGCGGGCACTCCTATGGCGTGAACCCATCCTCGGCCGCCGGATTCCCGCTGATCCTAGGACTGGGGCGTCCTAGCTAGGTCGCGGTGCTCGATGGCAATGGCGTACGCGTCCTCAATGTTCAGCTCGGCCAACCTCGTGCCGATGTGCCGCGCGATGACCACAGCGCGGCGGCGGCCACCGAAGCAACCGACGGCGATCGTCAGATGCGCCAACTCCGTGTCGTCCATCAGCATGTGCGTACCGACCGCGGTCTGCACGGCCAGGCTGCGCGCGACCGCGCTGGCGAGGACCCGCTCGTAGACCGCCTCGTCGAGTCCCGTAAGGCCCTTCAGTTCCGGGTCGTCGGAGACCGGAAGCATCCTGCGGACATCAAGCGTGATGTCGGCCTCTGGAACAGTGAGCAGGGTGTCGTTCTCATCCTTCTCGCCCACGTGCCCGTAGCCGAAGCTGATGATTCTAATGGTTTTGATCATGATTGACATTGATCTTCCGAAGTAGTGGAGGGTCTTCGCCGGATGCCCGAGCTCCAGGCGCGCGATCCCGGCGGCGGGGCTAACCCTGGGCTAACCCGTCCGGCGGGTCGCGAGAGGCATGACGGCGCAGTGTGGCTCTACGGAGCGGCTACGTGACCAGTGGGACACCGATGGCCTTATGGACTTGGGAAGTTGACAGACACCCGGCCCTCAGCGGCTATCGGCTATCGGCTATCGGCTGCCGCAGCGGTCCAGCCCAGCTCAGCGAGGCGGGGCAACGGTGCGGGCATGTGCTTACCTTCAGCCCTTCTGGGTGTAGGCGTTTCGGCGGTGGCTGATGGCACGGATGCGTATCGGATCACCGAGCTCGTACACCAGGCGCCAGGAACCGCAGCGGGAGCGGCGGCCGTCGAGGTGGACCAAGGCGGTGCTGTGGCGGCCGGTGGGGTCAGCGTCGATCTCGGCCAGGTGCTGGCGGATACGGGCGTGCTCGCGGGCGTCGGCGCGCTCCAGACGATGGAGCGCTCTGGTGGCGGCACGGCTGAGGATCAGGGACATGGCGGGGCTTCCTTCCTGAGACGGGCTGGCGGCCGATCAGGCGTCCTCGGCGGGTTCATGTCCTGCGGGCCAGGGGATCGCCCACCCGCAGGACTTTCTGATTACGCACTTCGAACAGACGGCTGCTCTCCGAAGTCCATCCTTGGTGGGCCTGTTGGCGAGGGTCGGGCCATTGGATGCGGCGAATAGCTTCTGGTTGGCGGGCTCGGAGCAAGCCGCCACCCCGTGGTCGGTGGTCGGCAGGCGGCGGACACGGCCGGCGCTGGTGCGGTTGGCGACGGCCTCAGCGCTGGAGAACAACGTCGGATCGGCCGACTTCTGTCTCTCGGTCAGGCCCATGCTGGCGGGTCCTTTCAGGACGCGGCGGGGTTGGCCGGGCGGCCGTGGCCGTCATCGGCGTGCGGTCCGATGGCGACCATGACGGCCCGGCGTCAGCGCCAGGTGGGGCTGGCGGTGCCCCAACGCTCGATCCGGTCTCTTGCCGCACCGCCGAGACTGCCGATCACAAGCGCGGCCATGGCGCCGACGAAGAACGCCCACAGGAAGCGGTCGTGGGGGGTGCCGTCAGCGCCGACGCCCGGCAGGTCGGCCAGGTGCTGGTAGGCCCACCACGCCACCTCGGCTCCGGTGGCGAGCTTTCGACGGGGTCAGCGGTGTTGATGGGGTCTTGGCTGGCCAGCTGGAGGGTGTCGGTGTGCGATTCGTGGCATGGGCACCGCGGGTTTCCCGGGCCGGTGGCACCGACGGTGCGGCTTCCTCCGCAATCCGGGCACGATCCGTCAGCCCCGGGGTCCAGGCCCCAGACCTTTTCGCACTTGGTGCAGGGGGCGGCGTCCACGTGGTCGTCGGTGTGTGGGAGCGGCACCGCGATCAGTTCTGCGCCGGTCGCCTTGCAGGCCGCGTTCGGGCAGGTGATGACGTACATGTTGTCCTCCGGTCGGTAGTCGTCGTCGGGGCGGGCGGGCATCGCGGTGAGGTCCAAGGGGGTTTTGTCCTCTCTGAATGCGCGAAGACCGCCCTCGTGATGAGGGCGGTCTTCGCGTTGCTGTGCTCAGGCCGGCGGCGAGGCCGCGGCGCGGGTGGTGGGTCAGCCCTTGGCCTCCCACATGTAGGACAGGACGATCAGGATGCCGAGGATGAGGGCTGCTTCGCGGGCGCCCACGCCGTTGGAGAACATCGGCGCCGTGCCCTGGAGGGATTCCTCGTCGTCGGGTGCGTCGCCGCCGTGGAAGCGGTCGCGGTGGGTTTTGCGGTGGGTTTTGAATTCGTCGCTGTCGAGCCAGCCCGAGGTCGTCTTGCAGGTCCCGCACCTGTACTTCTTCGCCATGCGTCCCCCCGGTTCAAGTGGCTGTGGGTGCCTGGGGGTTGACGGTACAGGGCGAGGCTGGGGGAGCGGTCAAGGGCATGCGGGGCTGGTAGGGCGTCTGGTAGGCGGTAGGGGTTGGTAGGTCGGTAGGGGGACGGGTGGGGGTCGGGGGCGGGGGAGTGGGTGGGGTGGTGCTGCTCCCCCGCCGGTGGTGTGCGGGTGGGTGGTGGACGGGGGTGGGTGCGGGGGTGGGTTAGGCCACCTCTTCCTCGCCCGTCTCGGGGGTGGTGACGAGGGAGAGGAGGTGGTGGGTGGGGGCCGGTTCGGGGGTAGTGCGAGTGAGGTCCGGGACCAGGCGGGCGGGCAGCTGGGGGGTGTGGCCGATGCTCTTGGTGAGGTCGTCGAAGTGGACTCCCCATTCGTTGAGCTTCTTCTGCTGGCCGTCCTTATCGTCGGTGTAGAACGACATCTGCTTGCGGACCGTGATACCCAACTCCCCCGTGATCACGGTGGCCAGGCGCTCCTTGGTCCAGTCCCCCGGTATCGACAGGCCTTTGGTGAGGCGCAGGGCAGCGAGGATGTCGACGACTCGGGCGCCTCTCCCCCGGACCGGTCCGTGTCCGGCCTCCCCTGCCGCGACTTCGGTTTCGATGGCGTCGAGGATGACCTTCTTGGTGCGGGCTACGCGCTGCTCGACGGTTTCGACGGGCTGCCCGGGTGCCGGCTGCTCCGCGTCTTGCTCCTCGCCCTCCTCTCCCTCCTCGCCCTGGTCCTCGTCGTCTTCTTCGTCGTCCGCGTCTTCGTCGTGCTCGGCGATGGCGGGCTCTTCGTGGGGGGCGGCGGCGAATCCAGCCACCAGATAGACGAGGAGGAGGAGCCACCACAGGACGGGGGCGCGGCCGGTGGCGAGGAGGAAGGCGACCAGACCGAAGCCGAGGGCGGCGAGGCGGGCCCCGGTGGATCCCTGGTCTGCGGCGGCCGGTTTGGCGGGGGGCTTCTTGCGGCCTTTGCGCTTCTTGCCGGTGCCGGCGGGTTCCTTGTCTTCCGTCTTGGCCTTGGTCTTGGGCTTGGTGCGGATGGGTTCGCAGCGGACCCATCTGCCGAGGAGGTGGCCGAGCCAAAACGGGGCGAGGAGGAGGCCGCGCATGTAGGCGCGGGGGCTGGGGAACAGGTCGCGGATTTGTACGTCCATGGTCAGCCGAGCCGGTTGATCAGGCTGGACAGGATGTTGGTGAGCAGGGTCGGGGGCAGGGCCCAGATTGCTCCGGCTGCGGTGAACAGACCGCTCATGAGGACTCCGGCCCAGGCTCCCCCGGCCGGTTTCATGGGGATGACCATGATCAGGACGGTGCAGATCAGGGCGATGCCCGCGATCTTGACGTCTCCGAGTCCGGCTCCGGTGAGTCCGTCGGCGAGGGCGCCGCCGGTGGTGCCGCCGACGTCGGGGACGATCGTCCACATCTGTCCGGCGGACACGCAGGCGGACGCGAACAGGAATGCGATGCCGAAGGCTTTCCGCCAGGACTTGATCTTGGCGTCGCCTTTCCCCTTTACGCCGAAGATGAGGTAGACGAGGAGGGCGATGGCGACGGATCCGGCGCCGAGGCTGCCGAGGAGTTTGCCTCCGGTACCGAGAGCGGCGGGGGCAGCGAGGGTGTGCAGTTCGTACACCACGGGGTGGCTCCTTACAGGGCGGCGTAGAAGGCAGTCGTCAGGAACAGGGCGGACGTCGGGGTGCGCGCGAGCATCCCGAACGGGGACCACCACGGGCCGAGGCCCTCGTGGCGGTTGGCGCGGCGGTCGATGTACCACCAGGAGGTGCTGGTGAATCCGATGCCGGCGGCGATGGGCAGCAGCAGGTGCGGGTCCACGCCGGTTTTGGCGGCGGCGTCGATGATCACGGCCGCGGGGATCATGTAGGCGAGCTGGGCTGTGCCGAGTGTGAGTCCGGCGCGGCCGAGGATCCCGCCGGGGAGCTTCTTCACCTTCCCCAGGAGGGACCAGGCGAAGGGCATGACGCCGACCGCGAGGAAGCCGCCGATGGTCGCGGCCGGGTTAATGCCGAGGGCGGCGAGGTACGGCTCCAGGTGGCCGTCGACGTTCCAGTACCAGACCCCCGTGACGGGTATCGCGTACATGGCGGCGAAGCGGCGGCGGCCCTGGATGTCGGCGAGTTCCTTGAGTTCGAGGAACTGGTTCCAGATGGCGCGGGCTCCGGTTGCTGGCGGGGGCTCCTCCTTGTCCTTCTTCTCCTTCTTCCCCTTCTTCTTGCCGTCCTTGTCGTACTTGCCGGTGTGGTCGTGGTCGCGTTCGCATTCGCGACCACAGGGACGCTGGCAGGCGTCGCGGATGGGGCAGGGGCAGCAGCATCCGGGGGTGGGCGGGTAGGGCGGCGGTGGCGGGGCGCCGGCCCCGGCCGGGGCCGCTACCGGCGCGGGCGCCGGGGTCGGGTCGGGCGCCGGGGTCGGGTCGGGCATGGGGCGGACGTGGGTGTCGTCAGCGATTTCGTCGTGGGTGAGGATCCGCGGCTGGCTGATGGTGCTCACCCGGGGGGCGGCGGTCGGCTCTTCGTCGTGGATGACGGTGCCGGGTATGACGTCGGCCGGGTCGGGCTGCTGCTCGTTCTCGGGCGTCTGGGGCGGGATGAGGACCCCGGTCAGGACGGTCGGTTCGGTGTCCGGGTCGGCGTCGTCGGCGTCTTCGTCAACGGCGGCCGGGGTTTCGTCGGCGGGGCTGGCGGGGGCCGGGTCGGTGTCGGTCGGGCGGTACAGCTCGACCTCGGCGACGGTGGTCCGGGTGGTCAGGCCCAGCCAGTCGGCGACGGTCATCGCGTCCGTGTCGGCGGTGGCCGTGGGGGCTTCCGGCTGGGGGGCGGGCGGGGCCTGTACTCGGTGCCATTCGATCGGCTCCTCGCTCCCCCGCTCCCCTTCCTGCTGGGGCTCCAGCACGTCGGTAGGGGCTTCTACCGCCCCACTACCAGCCGATTTGTGGTGATCTGTCGGGGCGGTCACGCTGTCCCTCCCCAGTCCATGGCGCGGGGCGAGAACTCACCGACGGCGATTAGCAGGGACTTGCGGACGGCCCGCTCGGCGTCGGTCAGAGCCGCGAGCCGGTGCGGTACATCGGGGAGTTCGGGGCCGACCGGATTGTTCCTGGGCGGAAGCCGGGTCAGGGTGTCCGGGCCCGGATCGACAGGCCCGGAGCGATGGAGTACGCGGAGAAAACGCGGAATGTACTGCATGGTGGTGGTGCCCTCCTGGTCTGTACTGACTGGGGAGTGACAGCGCTCGGGGCCCCTGCTCCCTGGCAGTTGCGGGGGGCCCCGAGCGGCTAGCGGGAGCAGCCGGCGACGCGGTGCGTGGCGGGCTGATGGCAGGCGCGGCGTGGCGCGGGCCGGGTGGTCTGGATGATCCGGCCGGTGACGTCGTTCACGGGGGCTGCCTCTGTGGGTGGGAGATTCTCAGATCCCGCCCGTGGCCGTACTGGTGTGCGGGTAGATGCGGGTCGGGATCTCGCTGCGGATCGAGGGCGGCCGTGGTCCGGCCGCCACCTGGGTGGGATGCGATGCGTTTGGCAGCCATCCCCTTCAGTGGTCACGTGTTGTAGTTGCCTGGGTCGCTCTCCTGGGTGTCGCTGTCGCTGTCCTCGGTGCTGTCCTTCTCGGCGTGCTTGGCGGCCTTGGCGATGACGCCGGCCCTGTCCTTGCCGATGTGGAACTCGCGGGCGAGGCGGCGGACGCTGATCGGTCCCTTAAGGGCGTGGGCGAGGGTCACGAGTTCGTCGTCGGACAGGTGCGCCAGAGAGCGGCTGTCCTCGTCCTTGCTGTCCTTGGAGTCCTCGTCGTCGGCGCGGCGTCTCTTGGGGTCGCCGTCCTCGTCCTTGGTGTCCTCGGCGTTGCCGTCCTCGTGGGGGTCCCCCTGCCCCTGGCCGGTGGCCGCGGTACGTCCCTGGGGGGTGTCCCCGGTACGCCCCTCGGCCTGTCCTTCGCCCTGTCCCTGACTGTCCTTTGGCTGGTCAGTGGCGTCCTCGGGGTTCGGGGTACGCGGGTCAGGGACGGAGGGCTTCGGGGTGTCGTCTGTCCCTGCAGGGCGTCCCTGGGGGGCGTCCCCCAGGTTCTGCCCCTGCCCCTGGAGGGTGTCCTTGTCCCCCAGGGACGTCCTCGGGCCCCGTCCCTGGGGACGGTGTCCCTGGTGTCCCTCGGGGGTGTCCCTGTCCTTGGCGTCCTCGGAGTCCTTCTGTACCTCGGGGGCGGAGTCCTCGGGGGCGGTGTCCCTGGGGACTGTGTCCTCGGTGTCCTTCGCGGGGGACGCGGGGACGCCGGGTCGCACGTGGCGGAAGCGTTCGGACTTCGGGGCCTTCCATCGCCACCACCGTCCGTACTGCTCGCGGAGCTTGTCGGCGTGCTCCTGCCGCTTACTCTCCGTGTCGAGGGCTTCCTGGTAGGAGGTGATCTCCCAGAGGACCATCCGCCGCCACAGAGCGAAGGTGGAGGGGAAGGCGAGGAACCAGCGGGAGGCACGGATCTTGTCCATGCGCTTGCCGGTGACGGCTCCGATGAAGGAGGCGTAAGCGTGGGCAGCGACCTCGGAGAGGACGACCCACATCATCGGCAGCACGGCATGCGCGATACGGGCTGCCGTCAGTTCTTCCGGGGTCTGGACGTGGGCCGCAGTGATGTTCAGGTAGCAGGTGGTGAGTGTCCCGGCCCAGGGCACGAACCTCACCCACACCAACGGCATCTTCTTCCGGATCAGAAAAAGGTTCGCTCCTGTGAATGCCGGAATGCCGATGTCAATCGCAGTGGGGAGGATCCATCCGTCGGGGAGGATCCAGAAGCCGCCACCGAAGCCCCACTCAGCGCCCTTGGCCGCGAGGGTGTCGAAGGAGGAGTAGAGGCCCAGGGTGCCGACAGCACCGGAGAAGAGGATCACCACGAGGAAGGCGACCATCTCGCCCGAAGAGAGCGGCGGTACCTCGCCGTCGTCCCCAGCCATGATGCGGGGCTTGGTCTTGGCCTTGGCCTCCCACTCGGTCCGCAGCGTGGCGGCCTGCTCGGCATCGGTGCCAGCGCGCTTGAGGAGCGCCTCGGCGTCGACCGCGATGAGCTTCGCCCGGCGCTCGGCCTCGGCAAGGATCTCCACAGCCCGGTCCCGGCTCTCGGACAGGACCGTCTCGGCGGTCTCACGTCGCCGGGCAACAGCCTCGCGGGCGTCGTCCAGGATCTGCTCGGCTTCCTCGCGGGCCTGGACGCGGAGCTGGTCGGCGGTGTCCCGGGCCGCCTTGAGAGAGGCGGTCACCTGTGCTTCGGTGCGGGCCGTGGCATCGGTGTGCGCGGCGGTGGCGATGTCGGCGGCCTTGCCCTCGGCGAGGCTGACGATCCTGGCGGCGACCGCGTCAGCCTCGGCCTTGACACGGGCGGCCTTGGATTCCGCCTCGCGGCGGAACTCGTCTGCTTCGGCTCGGATCTTCGCAGCGTCCTCCTCGGCCTGGCGGAGGATGTCGGCCGCGTCCTGATGTGCCGTCTGCTGCTCGCTGCCCGCATCCGGCTGAGCGCCGATGGCGGGCTCGGCGTTGGGCGTCGTGACGGAGACTGCCTTGGACGCGGTCACCTTGGGCCGCTGGCGCCGGCTCCTGCTGCTCACGTGCTCGTTTCCTTCCAGGGTGGCAATTGGGGGTGTGGCGGTTGGCCGGTCAGTCGTGGCCGTCGCGGTGGCCGGTGATCTGCCCCGTTGGTCCCGGCGTTGCTGCCGGGCGGGGTGTCGGTGCCGGGTACCGCGGCGACTACGAGCGGCCGGGGTCAGGGGGCGGTCGGAGGGCACAGGTAGGGCCGAGGCAGCGTCGGCGTTCGGCGACGCGGCCTCGGCCCGACTTCGATCAGGCGGCCACGACCGGCCGCGCCGCGCACAGGCGTCGGCCCAGCGATCGGCGCTCAGTCGTAAATGCGCTCCCAGACCGAGCGCTCGGGGGATTCCTGGGCCGAGGCGCAGGCGGTCCGGTGGGCGCAGTGGCCGTCTTCCGTCGATTTCTCGCAGGGAGTGGCTGGGGGATGAGCGACGACGTTGGGGCAGCGCTCCCAGTGGCGCCCGGTGCGCCCAGGCTCGTCGTGTTCGTTGCAACCGGCGGGCCATCGGTTGGCCACCAGGCCGTACCCCTCGCAGAGCCGACACTCCAGCGACGCCTGGGAGAGGGCCATCCTGTGACGGAGCGAGGCCGCCCTCTGGAGCCAGTTGGCGCGTTGTACGGCGCCCTGCTGGAAGGCGAGGGTTGCGGCGTGTTCGGCCGCGCGAGCATGGGCGAATAGATCAGCTGCTGTACGAGGCTGCGGTGCCGTGAGCTGCACGGGCGGGTCGCCGGTCCTGGCGGTCTGGGGGCTGCCACCGTTGGTGTTCTGCATGTGCTGGGTGCCTTCCGTACGGGCCCGGCCTCTGCGGTGCAGAGGCCGGGCAGCGGCGATGAAACGGTGACGGTCAGGTGCGGCGCTTGCCCAGGTCACGCAGGATTCCGACCCGGCCGGCGGCAGCCTTGGCTTCGCCGCGTACGTCGGAGGTCTTCTCGCGGGTGACCTTGGCCTTGTCGGGCTTTCGGGGGGTGCCGTTGGCGAAGTAGCTGTCGAGGAAGCTCATCGGCTGGACCTCCGTCCGAGCCAGCCGCTGCGCTTGGAGGTGTCGCGGCCGGTGATGCGGAAGTCTTCACCGCGGTTCGCGGCGTCGCGGACGGTCTTGTCGGGCCTGCCGAAGGTGTTCCTGTTGCCGGTAGAGCCGTGTGACGCCCAGTTGGCGAAGGAGAAGCGGGACGGCATCAGCAGGCTCCCCGCTGCGTAAGGCGGCGTGTCTGCGCCTGTGCGGCGGCGGTGTCCTTCTGGGCTCGTTCGACGCGGGCCTGCTGCTTGGCCAGGCGCTGCTGGTAGGCGTTCACGGGCGGACTGCCTTGACCGCGAAGCTGCATTCAGTGCCGAAGGGGCAGGCGGCACAGACCGCCATCGCGGCTCGGTGTTCCGCGCTGGCGGAATCGGCCGCCGGGAGTCGAGAGCCGAAGAGGTCGATGTTCTCGGGGGTCGCGGAACACGCGTTGTGCGCGCTGCGAGGGGGGTGGCTCCCGTCGATGGCGAGAGTGGCGCGGCTGGACTGGGACGTGAGGTGGTTCCGGGTCATGGGACGGCTCACCGCGAGGCCGTGCTGGCGGCGGGCGTGGATGCCAAGGATCCGCGCCCTGATCTCGGCGGCGCGAGCGCGCTGCTGGCTGGTGAGCTGGCGGGCGGGGGCGAGTTCCTCGTCGGACGGCCGGTCGTAGGCAGCGAATGTATCGGTGGTGCCGGGCGTACTGTTGTGCATGTTCCGTACTCCTCAGGTCGTGTGAGGTTCTGGGACACAGCCCCAGCCGTCCGGCGGGGGCGGAGGGGAGAGCCTTCCGGCCAGCGCTGCAATCGCTGGACTCGGAGGGCTCTCCTGCCTTCACGGTCTTGGCTTTCGAGTGGGACCGCGGGCGCCAGGCCGTCTAGAGCTGTGTGTGGTGCGTCAGGCGCTGGCGTTGCGCGCCCTGTTGCGAGCGGCACGGCGCTTCATCGCGCGGCGCTCGTCCTCGCTGAGACCGCCCCAGACGCCGGAGTCCTGGCCGGACTCGAGCGCCCACTGCAGGCACTGCTCCATGACGGGGCAGCGGCGGACAGCCTTGGCCTCCTCGATCTGCAGCAACGCAGGACCGGTGTCGCCGATCGGGAAGAACAGCTCAGGGTCTTCCTCGCACACGGAGTTGTGACGCCAATCCATGCGAATCTCCTTGGTCGGGTTGAGCAGGTCGGATGTCCACGGGCAGCACTGCGGTGCGCGCTGGGACTATCCGTGTTGTGTCGGGACCGTTGGTCCGGAGGCACATGGCAGGTGTGCCGTGCGCTCCCTGCCGTCGCCGTGCCAGCCGCGCTAGGAGCGCGATGTGGACGGCGGCGTCCAGGCAGCACAGGGGCTGCGGTGAAGCTGGGTGGGACAGCATCGGCTGCCCCGACTGCCAGTTGACGCCCTGGCCAGCGCGCCATCGTCACGCTCTGGTGTAGCGGGCGGCCGCTCCGGTGGTCCGTGGAGCCGGTGCGATTGGCGTACCGCCGGGCGATTGGTTCCCGGTCGCTGTCCGGGGGCGGTCATGCCGCCACGTGCGCTGAATGCCGTTGTACGCGGCTCCTTCCAGAGCGGTTGCCCATCCCACCTTCCGGCATGTGCCGGGCTGCCTGCCAAGGCGCGGGGGAGAGGACGCTTCCGTCGGCGGGCTACAGACCGGGAGGCCTGCAACTGCCGGACGTGAGCACGCCTCGCCGTCATGCAGCGCTGTCCACTGTTCAGTTGAGAAGTAGCGCGGCCTTCCCCGCTCGACCGCTGTCGCGGCGTCTTGAGGGACCTTGATCCGTCCGGGACTGGGCCTAGCCAGCCGCTATGGCGCACGCAGTCCTGCATGCAGCTCCAGAGTTGAGCGGTCTGCCGGCGGCTTGGGCGCT
This sequence comes from Streptomyces sp. NPDC058525, assembly GCF_042719495.1. Taxonomy (NCBI): domain Bacteria; kingdom Bacillati; phylum Actinomycetota; class Actinomycetes; order Kitasatosporales; family Streptomycetaceae; genus Streptomyces; species Streptomyces sp. NPDC058525. The sequence goes on along the minus strand of NZ_JBHXNP010000013.1, from coordinate 1,215 downwards.
GCCGATAACCGATCTAGACTGAAGCAACATAATCAACTTAAGTGCTTCAGTTGGGATGGCGCAAGAGGTTCTTCGAACGGGTGCGGCTTGAGCCGCTGGGTGCAGGGGGGCGGGCCGCCTACGATGACGCCTATGAGCGACGAGACGGAGCAGCCGGTTACGCGCGTGACCAGGGCGATCGAAGCCCGGATTGTGACCCGCGAGCTCGCGGCGAAGAGCCAACTGCCGACCATCCGTCAGCTCCAGGAAGAGCTCGGAGTCGCGTACAACACGGTCCAGGCTGGGCTGCGCGACCTCCGCGACAGGGGGATCATCTACTCCCACAAGGGCAAGGGGTCGTTCGTCGCTGAGGACGCTCTCAACCTGCTTTCGAGGTCGTCCTCCGGCCGCGGGCTCGAAGAGCGCGTTGAGTTCCTGGAGAGAGCTCTGGCTACGGTGCTCGAGCGCCTCGACCGTCTCGACGAAGGTGCTGGACGCTGAGTGACGAGCTGCCTGGTAGCAAACCCTGGTGGCTCTGGTAGGCGACCTCGATGGCGCCGCGCATGTGATGCTCCCTCACTGGCAGAGCTAGCTCCTGTGTTCGAAGCATCCTGAAGAGGAAGATCGCGAAACAAGGTCCGCTGGTGTACCCACCATGGATACACTCGCGCGGAACCCGGTCATCCGCAGGCGTGGAGGGGTCGATGAGTGATCAGCGTGAGGGCCGGCTTCCGGAGCGTCTCCTCGGGATGCCGGAGTTCATCCAGGCCTGCAAGGAACACGATTTCGCTGCCGTGTTCTCCCTCGTCAAGAGCCGCGCCGGCATCTACCCAGCCCAGATCGCCAGGTTGTGCGAGCTGACGCCCAGCCGCGTCGGCGAGATCACGGACCGTAAACGGAGACTGACTCAGTTGGCGGTCATCGAACGGATCGCGGACGGACTGCGCATCCCCGGAGGGATGCTCAGGCTCGCCGCACGCCCATGGGAGACATCGCAGCCACCCGCGGCGCCGAGGAGGAACGATTCCTCCAACGTTCCGACAGGCACCAGCGCCGAGCAACTCGCCCTCGATGACGAAGCACGAGCTTTCAGGCGGCAGCTGGACGCGGCGAGAAGCGCCTGTCAACGGCCATTCAGTTCGGCTCTGATCCACTTCTTGTGGTCCGATCGCGGAGCGTCACGGTGCTCAGTCCGCGAGGAGGATCTGTCGGCGGAGCAGGTTGAATCCCGCCCGG